>SKXZ01000113.1 GCA_007128145.1 Candidatus Nitricultor lacus
AGTGATTCCCAGTGAAATTCGTATCCTCCCAACCACTGAAACACAAGCGCGGACAAAAAAGCCGATATGGCATATTGAGAACCATTGAACAATCCTTTATTGATGCCGGAGGGAAGGGTAGCGAGCGTCATGCCGCAAAAAGCGGTCAAGGCTGCAAAAGGTGGGGAAACCAGCAGAATGGCTGCATATACTACCGCAAAACTCACTGAAATGGCCGTTCCATAAGGAAGATGAATGGGGGTCATTTCTGCGACCAGAGTAAGAAGCAGAAAAATCAAAAACAGCGGAAGACCATCCAGGGAAATATCGATTAATTGGAGAGAAATAATAAGAACCACCAAGCCGACGGCGATCACTGAATAGAGAAAAAAAGAAAATTTACGCTCTTTTTCCATAAGTCCCACTTTCCGGCCCAGGCTGGACCGGGACGAGCCGGGATGCTACATGTTTTGCTTGACTACTATCTCCAGGAGAACCCAGCTCCACTGGCCAAAACGATGGCCAGGAGACCCAAAAGGATGCTGACTATTTTTGCCATGTCAGAAACCTCCTATCACCGTTCTCCATCCCTTTCCGCTCGTGCGAGATGGGATGTCTCCGCTTTGATATATATAGGCTCGTCCCGGTCCCTCCATATTTATTGGCTTTCCAAGTGAACTACAAGAGTGCGATTGACGGCATCCATAGCCGCTCTCGCAACCGCTTCGAATGTATCCTCCCGTACCAAAGCGGTCCCTATCAGCACCCTTTCCTCTCCTTGAGGAATACGGCAGTCCACAAAGGAAAGCGCCAAATCAAAATCGGCAAAACGCTGTATCGTCACTCCCCGCAAGGAAAATAATGGTTTTCCCACCATGCTATTGAGACAACATAAAACCGCGCGTCCTATCAATGCATGGCGATCCTTTACCGTTCCCTGTCGATCATCTTTCGTCTCCTTGTACAGACGGTCACCCATTTTCACTTCCACCTCAACAGCTATCCCTTCGAACCCCCGTTTCCATCCCATGCTCCACAAGAGAGGCCTGCAGGGAAAAGACACATCCCGCTCTGCTTCATTCATGTCGAAGGTAACGATACTGATTTTTTTATGATCGATATCAAGCTCATATCGGGCTTTTAAAAGAGTTTCTATATCCCGGGCCAGGAGCTTCGGTATCTTACTGCGATTCGATAAAACATGTACTTCGCTGATGTTTCCCTCACATTCAACAACTTTGGCAGAAACAATGCCTTCCATACTCTCAATGGACCGCTCAATATCTTTCAATCTCGTGGATTGTTCCATGGCACTCCTCGACGCGGGAATTCCCCTCCCTTAATTTCGTATGTTGATAACCCCGGACTTTGAAACAACGGGGTTATCAACCGTTTTTATGGAAGCACACAATCGATATTATCGACCACCACCAAACTTCTTTTAGCGAAAAAACCTCCTGATTTTCAATAAATTGGATCTATAAGTCCGTAGTCACCATCAGAACGTTTATATATAACTTGCACCTTATCTTTATCCATGTCTTTAAAAATGAAAAAACTGTGTCCGAGCATTTCCATTTGCAAAATCGCGTCTTCAACACTCATGGGACGCAGCACAAACTCTTTGGTTCGGACAACCTCCCCCTCTTCCTCTTCATCGGACTTCTCTGACGACGGAATAAGCGATGAAGAAACAGCTTCAGGTGGTGGAATCTCACTTGCTTTCAGCGCACCCCTCCCTTCAAGCTTACCTTTATATTTTTTCACCTGGCGCTCCAGCTTGTCCATGACCGAATCGACTGCCGTACGCCAATCATGAGCTATAGCTTCTCCACGGATGACGATACCACTTGCGGTGGTGGTCGCTTCTACTTTCACTCTCCCTCGCTCCATTCGAAAAGTTACAGTCGTGTCGATCAGGCGATGAAAAAAACGTTCCAGTTTCGTAAGTTTACTGGTCACGTATTCGCGCATGCTCTCCTGAACATCCATATTGGTTCCTTTAACAATGATGTCCATACCGGTCACTCCCTTCGTCGCTTACAAGGCTTTCTACGTGGACATCCCGGGACAGGAGTTCTGCAAGTGCAGGATCAAAAACACCCGAACCGGGGGTAAACGTATTGGCTAAAGCACAAGAAGCACCTCTGAGCAGAGCTTCAGCCCAGGGAACACCCCTGGAGAGGGCCTCCACCAACACACCCACCAAGGTATCTCCGGATCCGATTCCGAAACGGCCGCACACTGTCTTTCCATGGAAGGTGAGTTCCCACCATCCTTCATCACCTCCCACAAGCAAACCACGAGCCCCATCGGAGAGTACTACATTTGCTACACCTTGCTTGAGGAAATCACGAATAGCTTTAATTTTCTCCGCATGATTGGAAACCCTATACCCAAGGGCTTCTTCCGCCTCCTTTACATTTGGTTTTACCATAAATGGGTGAAAAAGGAAAGCCTGAGAAAAAGCTATACCTGAACTATCCAGAATACAACACACTTCATGCTTCTTCCCCATTATGAGCAAACGTTTGTAAAAGTCCGTGGGGATACCCGGTGGGAGAGACCCTGACAGTACCAGGTAATCATCCTTGCGGAGAATTTGTTCAAATTCTTTGAAAAACCGTTCTGTTACAGCAAGGGGTACGGGTGATCCTGGTTCGTTGATGACAGTGTGACGAGGGGGCGCATCCTCATGGAGTACAGTGGTAATGCGGGTTGGTCGCTGGATTGGATAATTCTTCGCGGCTATTCCCTCATCTTTTAAGCTATTGAGCAGCCACTGGCCGGTTGGTCCACCTGCGAATAGCAATAGCTGCGCCTCTCCTCCAAGGGTTTTCACCGCGCGGGCTACGTTAACCCCCTTCCCTCCCGCGTTTGTTATAGAAAAAGAGGTACGGTTCACCCCATCCAGGGAAAGCTTCTCCAACATCAACAAATGGTCCAACGCTGGATTGGCACATATTATGTAAATCAATGATAATTATCCTTGAGGAAACCTTCCACTTCATCAGCTCCGGGCAAGGCAGGAATGGCACCTTTTTTCAATGTTGTAAGGGCTCCTGTCGCGTTCGCGAACCGGGCACCGTAACCCAGGGTATCCAAGGGGATGGGCTTGCGTTCCCCAATGTCTTTCCAAAACATATACAAAGAACTCAACAAACCCGCAGTGAATCCATCACCTGCTCCAGTAGTGTCTACAGAAGGAACCCGGAACCCTCTTTCCTCAAGACGGTTGTCTCCCTGCAAAAGAATACATCCTTCTTTTCCCCGGGTGATAGCTAACAGTCCTAATGCATTCTCAGAAAGGATATATTCTATCGCGTGATCCAGATTGTCAGTGTTTGCTACGAAACACGCTTCTTCCTCGTTCACCTTGAGTACATCACACTGAGACATCCCCCGCCGGATCTTCTCCCGCGCTTCCTCAGTGTTTCTCCATAATGAAAGACGGATGTTCGGATCAAAAGAAACAAGGCAACCATATTTATTCGCGGTGGAAATAGCTTTTAACGTTGCACTGTGGGCGGGTTCATGTGTCATGGTTATCGAGCCGAAATGGAACACTCCGCAATCCGTGAAACACTCATCTTGAATATCACCTTGGTCGAGCAGCATATCAGCCCCCGGATCACGATAAAAAACAAAATCACGCTCTCCTTCCTCAGTAAGGGAAACAAAGGCCAAGGTGGTCTTTGCTTTATTGGTGCCCGTTAGCCATTTCGTGTTCACGCCGTATTTCTGCAGCGTTTCACGCAGGAAATCTCCAAAAGCGTCAATTCCCACCTTACCCACAAAAGACGAAGTTATGCCCAGCTTGGCCAAGCCTAGCGCCGTATTGTCCGGAGCTCCTCCGGGAGCCTTCTTAAAGCCGGGGGCGTCTTTCAAAGTTACTCCACTCTCGGTAGAAACAAAATCGATGAGCATCTCACCGAGGCAAACAGCTTTTTTATTCACGACACATCACCCCTCTTTTCTGGCATCCGGCTCTATTGTTAGTTTTCCATCTCACCCAGCCGACTATAGAAATCTCGTATAGCCGGGTAAAGGTCACGGTACAAGCGATAATATGATTCATATTTTTTAACGTTCATTGGATTTGGTCGTACTTGGTCCTTGGTTTTCACAGCCTTACGGCAGGCTTCTTCCACCCCCGAAAATGCACTTGTGCCCACCGCTGCGAGCAAAGCTGCCCCAAAAGCAGGTCCTTCGTCGATGCGAACCGTTAAAAGAGGAACTTGATAGATATCCGCTTGAATATTCCGCCATAGCGGACTCTTCGCTCCTCCTCCGATAGCACGGACTTCCCCAACCGGAATACCCATTTCCCGGATAATCTCGAAAGAATCACGCATTCCAAAGGTTACTCCTTCCATGATAGCGCGAACCATTTCATTTTTCCGGTGTTTGAGGGTAAGACCAAAAAACACCCCCCGTGCGTGCGGATCGGCGTGCGGTGTTCGCTCACCAGTAAGATAGGGCAAAAAAACAAGTCCTTCACAACCCGGCTCAACAAGAGCGGCTTCTTCGCTCAAAACTTCATAGGCATCCTTTTCAAGCAAGGTTGCTACGTTTTTTTCTTCCATCCCCAATACATCACGGAACCAACGCAGCGAACCCCCAGCCGCAAGCATAACACCCATAACATGCCATTTTCCCGGGACAGCATGGCAGAAAGTATGGACACGTCCCTGCATATCAACTTTCACTTTTTCAGAAAAAGCGAACACCACTCCGGAGGTCCCGAGACTGGCCGATACCATGCCCGGGTTCACAATCCCGGTCCCTATAGCTCCTGCTGCGTTATCACCCCCTCCGGCAACAACAGGAATGTCTGGAGATAGTCCGAGTGAGCGAGCTACATCATTCTTCACATTTCCGGTAATTTCGGGAGACTCATAGCAGTGTCCGAACCATTCCATCTTATAACCCAGCGCAGTGATAATTTCCTCTGACCACTGCCGGCGAGGGACATCGAACAAAGATGTACCCGATGCATCAGATACATCAGTGGCAAATTCACCGGTCAAAAGGTACCTGATATAGTCTTTAGGAAGCAATACACGAGCTATGCGTTCATAGATTTCCGGTTCATTGTTTTTTACCCATTGAATTTTGGGCGCTTGGAAACCGGGTAATACGGGATTACAGTTGATTTCCATAATCCGTTCATAACCAATCGTCTCTGTTATCTGACGACATTCCAAATGAGTCCTTTGATCACACCAAAGTATGGCTCTTCTCAGCACTTCATTTTTGTTATCCAGCAAAACCGAACCGTGCATCTGACCGGTAAGCCCGATTCCCGCGATATTTTCTCCACTAACCCCCGGTGTCGAAAGAGCCTTACTGATTGCAGATTTCGTCCCCTCCCACCAATCAGCAGGATCCTGTTCAGCCCAGTTTGGACGAGGTGTATACAGGGGATACTCGGCCAAAGCGCCTGCAACCAGAGTCCCATTTTCATCGACCACCAAAACCTTGCATCCCGTGGTTCCAATATCTATTCCCATGTAGTGTTTCACACTTCACCACCTCCTGCTGAAAATTCCATCATATCAACAATGAGAAAGGTTCTTCTAAAAGAGTTTTCAAAAACTGCATAAACTGGGCAGCTACCGATCCATCTACTATACGATGGTCAGCCGAAAGAGTGAGTGTGAGCATTGATGCTGGAACTACCGTGTCTTCTTTGACATAAGGCTTTTTCTTGATGGCTCCACAGGCTAAAATGGCAGATTCAGGAGCATTGATTACCGCAGTGAAGTCATCCACTCCGAACATGCCAAGATTGCTCACGGTGAACGTCCCTCCGCTGATTTCCTCGGGAGTGAGTTTTCCCTCCCGGGCACGCTCTGACAGGTCATGGATTTCTGTGGTTATTTCAGCCAATCCCTTGCGGTTAGCGTTGCGCACTACCGGAACGATGAGACCGTCATCCAATGCCACAGCTACTCCAACATTAATTTTCGCATTCATCTGAATGGCATCTTTCGTATAATACGCATTGACCATAGGGTATTCATCCAATGCACGGGCAACCATCTTGACAATGAGATCGGTGAAAGTAACCCGTTTACCGGTCTGTTTCTCAATCACCGGCAACAGCCTGCTGCGCAGATCTACCAAGGCCTCAGCGTATATTTCCTGACGAATGAAGAAGTGTGGTTTGTTCTGAAAGCTCTCCTGCATACGCTGGGCAATAATGCGCCGCATGCGTGAGAGGGGTATACGAGCCGTCCCTTCATCGGCAGGCGGAGTTACTCCAGGAACAGAAACCGGTTCCTCAACCGCTGCCCCTTCGCGTGCCTTTTCCACATCATCACGCACAATACGGCCCCCGGGACCACTTCCCTTGATTTTTGAGAGGTCAACTCCATAACGAGAAGCTAATTTTTTTGCCAGCGGTGAGGCTTTCACGCGCCCTGTCGAAGCGGTAGTTCCCTTTTTTTC
>SKXZ01000075.1 GCA_007128145.1 Candidatus Nitricultor lacus
ATGTAGCGCGCCAGCACGATATTATCGACAAAGGCGGCGCTCACAAATATTGTTAAAAGCATCACCATGCCCTCGTTCATGTTCTTCGCCTCCGCATAAGCAGACTTAAAATTCCGATGTACAAGCCAATAATGAGAAACGCGCCTGGCGGGAGAATCATAAACAACATGCTCTGATACTGTTCAGGAAAGATTTGCATCGAGAAAAGTTCTCCATGTCCAAAAAGTTCACGTACAAACCCAATCGCGGCGATAATAAAGGTGAAACCAACACCCATTCCCAAGGCGTCAGTTATTGCCAAACCTACCGGTTGCTTGGAAGCAAAAGCCTCCGCTCGACCCATAATCATGCAATTGACGACAATGAGGGGAATAAAAATCCCCAGGGCCCGAGAGAGGGGCGGGAGGTAGGCTTTCATCACCAGGTCCACAATAGTGACAAAGGTGGAGATGATGACAATAAAAATCGGTATGCGTACCTGGGGCGGAACTATACGGCGAATGAGTGAAACCACGATACTCGAACAGGTCATGACGAAGATTACCGCTCCTCCCATTGCCAGACTTGTCTCCATCCGTACAGAAACTGCAAGAACGGGACACAAGCCGATCATCAGCCTGAGAATGGGATTTTCACCAATAAGACCTTTTTGAAATTGCTTTACAAACCGGTTCATGAACCGGACACCTCCTCGATTATACGTGTCACTCCCCTGCATGCGGCCGCCACCGCCCGGCTGGAAATAGTAGCCCCGGTGAGAGCCTCGATATCTCTTGTCACCGCCACGGGATCAGCGGAACTTCTCCCCACGAATTGCTCGAGAAAACCAGGCTCCTCGATACTCGCCCCAAGCCCGGGTGTTTCGCTGTGCTCGAGCACCCGCAAACCCACAACTTGGTCTCTTTCGGTGGAAAAACCTATCATCAGAATTATCTCTCCACCGTATCCCGCACTTCTCGTTTGAAACACAAAACCCAACTGTTCTTCTGTAAGGTAAGCGGTGTAAATATCTATTACGACAAAATCTTCCAACTCTTCCAGGCGTTCGGCCAGTTCAGGGGAAATATCAATGCTCTCAAATTTTTCCGCTTCCGCAAATACCGCTTGCAGTGCTTCCTCTCTTTCCGCTATCAAACGCTCCTCGATGCGTTCTGCGGTCAATTGATTAACCACAGCAAGAGACAGTGCTGCTACTGTACAAACAATAGCGAGCACAAACGCGTTTTTCCACATGGTATTCATGTCCGTTTCACCCCAAATCGTACCGGTATCAATTTATCAAGAAGGGGAACAAGGACATTCATGGTGAGAATGGCGAATGTTACCCCTTCCGGATACGCTCCCAGTATACGGATCACAGCGGTAAGCATTCCCGCTCCCAGGCCGAAGATGATACGAGCCTTACGTGACATGGGAGAGGTCACATAATCTGTGGCCATAAAACAGGCACCGATAACCGCACTTCCAGCAAGAAGATGAAAGAACGGGTTTTCACCTCCAGCCAGGGCAATCACGGTAAGTCCGAGAGCAAAAAAAGCCGGTATATCCCACTCGACGATTCCCCGCCATAAAAGATACGCAAAACCCACCAAAAGCAAAAGGGCAGAAACCTCTCCTATCGAGCCGGGTACCTGCCCGGTGAAAAGGCGCCATAGAATGGAAGGTTCAACTTCCCGTATAGCTGCCAGTCCATACGTTTCCCACAAACCAAGAGGAGTTGCCGTTGTCACTACATCCACACCATGTGGAAGCCCGGCTATGCCCGATTCAATATCAGGCAGGGCGAAGTTTACTCTTGCGACCCATGTATACATGGCACGTGGCCAGGATATGAGCAACACCGCCCTGGCTACCAACGCAGGGTTGAATATGTTCTGCCCCAAACCTCCAAAAATCTGTTTGCCAAGAATGATGGCGATACCTCCTCCAGCCACCGCCAGCCAAAACGGAGCTCCTGGAGGAAGCGACAAACCGAGAAGCATTCCGGTAACCAAAGCACTTCCATCCCGTAGTGAAATCGGACGGCGAAATATCATACAATCGAGGTATTCGAAAGCCAGGCAGCTCAAAACCGACCAAAGCAGGGGTAGGAACCCATTCCAGAAACCAAAGACGAACATTCCCCATACCGAGGCAGGCAGGAGAGCAAAAACCACTTGACGCATAATCCAGGGTACATTGGTAGCGTCTCTCAAGTGGGGGGAGGGACTGAATATGAGATTTTCCTTTTCCTCCATGTCATTTCCCTCCTTTTCTTGATCGTCGAATTATTTCCGCCTTAGCGTATTTAATGTGCTGTGTAAGTGGAATACCGGAGGGACAACCATAGGCGCATATACCACATTCAATACAGTCCAGGGCATACCAATCGCGTGCCTGATCGAAGTCGCGAAATTCAGAAAACTTGGCCAAATCACTTGGAACGAGATGCATGGGGCAGGTGGTTACACACCTTCCACAGCGAATACAGGGGTATTCATGTTTTTCGTAGAGATCGCAGGTCAGGACAAACCCGGATGTCCCCTTTATGACGGGAATCTCCATGGTAACTTGTGCTATCCCGGTCATAGGGCCACCCATGATAATTTTACGAGGTTCAGAGGAGAGCCCTCCACAAAATTCAACCAGCTCCATCAGTCGGACCCCGAGCGGGACTTCCAGGTTAGCTGGAGAAACCAAGCAATCTCCTGTTAACGTCAGCACACGGTCAACGAGAGGAAGTCCCGTTTGCGCCATACGGCCTATGTAAGCAGCGGTCTGAACGTTGCTTACTACAACCCCCACGTCCAGTGGAAGCCCTCCTGGTGGAACCGCACGGCCTAATAATGACAGGATGAGGTGTTTTTCCGAACCTTGTGGGTATTTTGCAGGAAGAGACCGTATTTCCCATTCTCCTGGTACAACGGATACCGCTTCCCGCATAGCAGCTATAGATTCTGGTTTGTTGTTCTCAATGCCTATCAATATTTTTTTTGCTCCACAGGCCCTGCACAGTATCCTGGCACCCAACACCACCAATTTTGAACGCTCTACCATCACCCTATGATCCGAGGTAAGGTATGGTTCACACTCGGCACCGTTGAGAATAAGGGTATCAATTGTTTTCCCCTCGGGCGGTGTTACCTTGACATGGGTAGGAAATGCCGCCCCTCCCAGCCCCACCATGCCCCCCTCGCGGATCCAGTCACGGAAAAAGCCGGGCTCTTTTGATTCAATTTCATTTTCTTGAATCGGTTCAGCCTTTTCCTCTTCATTTGTGCCGTCATTTTCTATTACCAGGCAGGAGAAGGTTCCCCGAACAGGATGAGGATAATCCTGTTGACCTGCAACCGTACCGGCTATTGAAGCATGAAGCGGTGCTGCCACAAAGGCGTGCACATCGGCCACTTTCTGCCCCCGTTTCACTTTATCTCCCTTTTTAACCAAGGGCTCGAGCGGTGCACCAGTATGTTGGAGCAACGGGAGATAGACTTTCTCCGGCTGGGGAAAGGAACGGATTGGCTGTTCTTGCGTTTTTTCCTTGAAGGTCGGAGGATGAATGCCTCCCCGGAAAGATAGTGTCTTCATAAATTGTCTCCCTCCGTGTGCGAATTGTTCAATTCCCGTGCCTTCTGGAATCCATTGTATGTCGCCGCTTAACCGCTCACCTCCTCTTCCAGAAAGCGGGTATGAAAGAGGCCACGGGAAAAATCCTCATTTTGCATTATTTTCAGATGGAACGGTATTGTGGTGGGCACCCCTTCCACTGTAAAAGACTGTAATGCTTCCATGGCCCGCCGCACGGCAAAGGGGCGATCAACATCCCACACTACCAGCTTTGCGATCAGGGAATCATAAAAAGACGGTATCTGGTATCCTGAATAACAGTGTGAATCAACTCGGATCCCCGGGCCACGAGGTATATCAAAAAGCTTTACCATGCCCGGTGTGGGAATAAAATTGCGGGAAGGATTCTCTGCGTTGATACGCATTTCCAAAGCATGCCCCTTGAAGCTCACATCTTTTTGTGCCAAGCACAGAGAACCACCGCCCGCCAAGCGTATCTGTTCGCGTACTACATCAACCCCCGTAACCATTTCTGTTACCGGATGTTCTACCTGTACCCTTGCATTGAGCTCCATGAAGTAAAAATCGCCTTCCTCACTCACCAAGAACTCGAATGTACCACATGAAGTATATCCAAGGGCTCGGGCCGCTTGGATAGCAGCGCTTAAAATCTTTTCCCGTAATTCCGCAGATATGCCGGGTGAAGGCGATTCTTCCAGGATTTTTTGACGTCTTCTCTGCAAAGAACACTCACGCTCACCAAGGTGAATAATCGAGCCCTTTGTATCCGCCAGAATCTGTACCTCAACATGACGGGCACGTTCCATAAGCTTTTCTATATACACCTCTCCGCTTCCAAAAGCAAGGGAGGCCTCTCGACAGGCAGAGGTAAATGCGTTCTTAAGCTCCTGTTCATCTCTCACTACCCGAATACCCCTCCCACCACCTCCAAGACTTGCTTTGATCAACAGCGGAAAACCGGTTTCCTCACTGACCAGCCGGGCATGATCACAATCAACAACCGGTTCAAGCGATCCCGGCACCACGGGTACCCCGGCATCAGCGAGCTTTTGCTTGGCGGTGTGCTTGTTTTTCATCGTTTTCAACACATCCACCCCGGGTCCGATAAATGTAATACCCTCTTCAGCCAAACGTTCTGCAAAGACAACATTTTCAGACAAAAACCCATACCCCGGATGCACAGCCTCTGCGCGGGTTAATCGGCACGCCTGTATTATCTTTTCCACATCGAGATAAGTTTGGCCTGGAGAGTCACCCCCCAAAGATACTTTCTGGTCTACATAACGTAAATGTAAAAGATTTCGGTCGGCATCGGAAAATACTCCCACCGTCTTCAATCCCAGTTCCCTGCAGGCCCTGACTACTCTGAGTGCTATTTCTCCTCGGTTCGCAACCAATACTTTTTCAAACACAATCCTCACCCCGTAATTGTCTCAAATATATAGATTCTTCACACAGGGAGGTTTTCCTCCGGATAAACCAAATAATCGTAGGGCTTTCTCTGCCAGCGTAACATAAGGAGCGAAAAAAACCCCACTCTTCCCACATACATGGTAATAATAATCAAAAACTTGTTGAAACTCAAAAGTTCAGAAGTTATCCCGGTGGAAAGCCCGACTGTACCGAATGCAGAGATGACCTCAAACAAGGCTTCTACAGGAGTAAAAGACTGAAGAACCATGACAGTGACAACTATCCCAAGCACGTACAGTGATGCAACCATAACCAGTGAAATCGCCCGGTTAGCCGTAATTTGGGGAATACGGCGGCGGTATATTTCTAAAGTCTTTTTTCCCCGTAAAGAGGAATTCACGAATCCCAGCAAAATGGCAAAAACCGTCGTCTTCACGCCGCCTGCTGTCCCGCCGGGAGAAGCGCCTACAAACATTAAAAACATGGTCACAAACAGCGTCGATGGGTGGAAAAAATCCATCGAAATTGTATTGAAACCCGCCGTGCGTGGAGTAACGGAATGAAACAATGCTGCCAGGAATCTCCCTCCGACCGGCAATGCTCCTAATGTGTCCTGGTTGTTCCATTCAAAAAGTAAAATGATGGAAAAACCTGCTGCGATAAGTGATAGAGTTATATAAACCACCACACGAGCATGGAGAGTTCGAATTTTTCTGGTCCGAACAATTTCCGCAATGACGATAAATCCAAGACCACCCAAGATAATGAGACCGGCCATCACAAGTGTAACAAACGGGTCAAGCACAAAACCCTCAAGGCTATCGCTGAATATTGAAAACCCGGCATTACAGAAAGCCGAAACAGAATGGAAGATGGCGGCAAAAATCGCCTTGCCCGGAGGAAAATACCGCAAAAAAGCGAAAAAAAGGAGAAGAGCACCAATACCCTCAACAATGAAGGTGTATTTTACTATCATGATGGTGAAACGTACCACTCCCCCAGGACTCTCCTGGCTGAGTGACTCTTTGATGGCCAAACGGTCACGGTACTCAATCCTGCGACGGAAAGCAAGGGCCAGAATGGTTGTTAAGGTCATATAACCCAAACCTCCTGCCTGTAAAAGCATCAGGATAACCAGCTGCCCCCAAAAGGTATAGATAGTAGCGGTATCTACCACAATAAGCCCGGTTACACATACCGCAGAAGCCGAGGTGAACAGAGCGTCTATAAATGATAGGGTATTGCCGGGGGTTACCATTGATGGTAATAATAAAAGTAGGGTTCCGGTCATTATTGTGCCCACATAACCGATAAGAATAAGATTCGCGGGACTCAGTTTTTGGAAAAATTTCCCAGGTTGCAGTAGCCGGACCAAGGGTTGATAACGTGTTTTTGGTTTGTTCATGACTGTGTATCAGAAACTCTCCCCTGCACTCCCCCCCA
>SKXZ01000104.1 GCA_007128145.1 Candidatus Nitricultor lacus
AAGGAAGAGATAGAGAGAGAATTCACGTGTGTGAAAGAAAGGCATAGAAAATTAGAACAGGAAATATTCTTTTTCCTGACCGAAGCACGCCAGCAGGTGTTTAGCGGATTCTCTGCCAGGGAAACTCTGAAAAACATGGATATTAAATATTTGAGCATACAGAAACGCCTGCAGGATGTTCAGTCTCATCCACTGATCGCAAAAATACCAGCTGATTTGGAAAAAGAAGAACGGGTCCATATGGAAAAACTCAATACATTACGCAGTGTATTGACAGAAAGAGAAACAGAGAGAGAAGGAAACCATGAAAAGATAACACGCCTTGAATCTTTCAGGGAACAAATGATACGACAACGAAAAAATTTTATTGAGGAAACCAAGGTTCTCATTGAGAAAATAACAAAAACCGAGGAAAGGCTTAAGCTTAACCTGGAAGAAAGCGTTCGCTTGGCAAAAGAAAACGCTTCATTAAAAAAGCAACTGGAGGAGGGTGTAATTCGATTACAGAGAAGATCGCTTCTCCTGGCTCGCATGAGAGACCGAATTCGGCATTTTGAGCGTAAGGGGCGCCTTTCTTCTCATGCACAAAAATTATTGAATGCCCTGAAAGACGGAGAATGGTCTGGAAGGGTGGTCCACTCCTTAGCCTGGTTGCTTACCGAGGTGGAAATATTGTCCCAACCTGAAAGCTTGCAGGAGGAGGATCACCTGAAGAACTCTGGTAAATTTTTTATAGCTGCCTCTTCACTTCCCCCCTCTTCACTTTGGAATGTAATTTCCAAGGGGAAAATACTCGATACCTTTCATAAGGGTGATATACCTGAAAAAAATTGCATTTCACCCGATGGGGGGATCGCATATCTTCGTACGGGCTTGCTCATTTTTCCGCGGAAAATTTTGCTGGAAAGTAGAGGAAACATTTTTTTTCGTAGCCTTGAAAAACGTATTGTACGTTGGGAAGAACAAGTGCAAAAGCATGAAGTTTTTCAGGATAAACTCACCAGGCAACAGAAACGATTGGAGAAAGAACTCGTTCAGTGTAACATAGAAGAAGAAAGGCTGCATGAAAGATTGGTGTTGCTCAAAGAGGAAAAAGAGAATATTGGAAGGAAATTGAGAGACATAGATGAGAGTCTCGAGAAAAGTAAAGATAAGTTCATAATATGCAAGAAAGGTTGGGATGAATCTCAGCGTTTATGTAAGGAAGTAAAAGAGGAAATAGGTAAAGTTGAAAGCAGATTGAAAAAAGTACGTGATGAAAGGCTGCAGCTTGCCGATCTTTCTGCCGTAAAGGAAAAAATACTCTCGGAGTTACATTCTGTTGACCGGGAAAAAAGAAAAGCAGAAATCTCGATGAGAGAAACCATCGCATTTCGTTCCAGTACCCAAAAGAGATTGGTAATCCTCAGAGAAGATCTTCTGAAAAACAAAAAACAACATGTTTCCTTACAGTCAAAACTATCGAATGTTCAAGCAGCACTTGGAAGAATGTATAAAAACTTAGACAAAGAGAATGATGACCTTCATATAATGGAAGAAAAATCTCGGACAATATCTGACAAATCTGGAGAGTTCCAGCTGGCCGTGGAAAAAGCTCGTTTTCAATATGAAGAATTGAAGCTGCGACTTAAAGAACTGGGGAGTAGTCCCCGCCCTCCGACGGATGGAGAAAAATCACTGAAAATTCAGGAATTAAAAAACAGGGTGACTGCCAGGGAAGAAGAAATTAATCAAAAAACGGTGCGCCGTGGTGCTATTGAAGAAATGGAGGAACTTGAAGAGAGAGAAAGATTTTTAGCACAGCAAATTGATGATTTTCAAGATATAATTACTTTTATTGAAATGCTCAGCAGGGATTGTGAGAAAGAAGTTCTGAAACAGTTTCATACCTTTGTAGAAAATGTGAATATTTTATTTCCACAGAACTTTAGAAAAGTTTTTGGAGGAGGCTCGGCCAGAGTAGTTCTTGAGGGCGAAGGTCTGGATGTCGAAGTTCAAATTCCTGGAAAACGTCGTCAAAGCCTTTCACTTTTGTCCAGTGGTGAAAAAGCTCTAACCTCACTTTGTTTGTTTTTAAGCCTTTTTCAAGCCGGTTCTTTCCGGTTTTGTTTTTTTGATGAGGTTGATGCCAATCTTGATCATTCCAACAGTGTCCGTTTTGCAGATGTATTAAAAGAATTTTCATCGCAATGCCAGGTGGTGATAGTAACACACCAGGAAGAAGTTATGGAAAACGCTTCACGGATTCTCGGTGTGACTATGGACTCCCCGGGGATTTCCCGGGTTATTTCTTTAGAGAGTTTTTCTGAACTACCAGGGACCATTTCTTAACGGAGGATATGTATGACTGAGAAAAAAGGTTTTCTGAGCAAGTGGGTTAAGGGGATGGGGAAAATCCGGGAGGGGGTGCAGGAACAATTTTCCCGGATATGGGGTGGAGAAAAAATAGAAGATGAAGATTGGGAGATTCTTGAAGAAACACTCATTCAGGCGGATATCGGACCATTACTGGCAATGGAGCTTGTTGAAGGATTTCGTGAGTTTAAAAAGGAATCTACTGGAAATAAAGATTGGAGGGGGTGGCTTTCTCAAGTTCTGCTCAAAGAAATATCCGAAAATGATAGCAGGCTTTTCGCAGGCACCGCTGGCAAGGATTTAAAAGCATTATTCCTGATTGGAATTAATGGTGTTGGAAAAACGACTGTTGCGGGAAAACTTGCCAATTATTACCAGCAAAAAGGAGAACAGGTTTCTCTGGTGGCGGCAGACACTTTTCGGGCGGCAGCCATCGAGCAGTTGCAGGTATGGGCTGATCGCGCGAAAGTTCACTGTATAAAAGGTTCTGCTGGCGCTGATCCGGGTACTGTTGTGTATGATGGATTAGAAGCGTCTTTAAGAAGAAAGGATTCACTGGCAATCATAGACACCGCTGGTCGTTCCCATGTAAATAAAAATCTCTTGGCGGAATTGGAAAAGGTTAGTCGAATTATCGGGAAACATCTCCCAACCGACAGGGTGGAAAACCTATTGGTTATTGATGCTATGGCAGGCCAGAATGCTTTTCTTCAAGCTGAGAGCATTGGCAAAGCAGTACCCATCAATGGGGTTATTCTCACAAAATGGGATAGCCAGGCGCGGGGAGGAATTATTTTTCGTATTCAGAAAGAACTTGGATTACCAATAAAATTTATAGGGGTGGGAGAAAAGATCGAGGATATTATTCCCTTTGATCCAGAAAGTTTTGTTCAAGCACTGGTTTTTGATCAGTCTGTTTCTTGACAGAAGACAGTGAGACGATTTATTATCTGGAGGTCTTTGTCCGTTATTATTTGTTGAATTTGTGCGGTTTTCCTCTTTTCTGCACCATCCCCCCCATCACACCGGTTGAGCCATACCTCCTCTTCCGGATGGGGTCCATGTGTGCCTGGAGCAAAAAGAAAATTGAGGGAAAAGGATTAAGGAGTATATGAATGTTTGAACAGTTGGTAGAAAAATTTTCCGGTATATTTAAAAAACTCAGAAGTAAAGGAAAACTCAGCGAGCAAGATGTTGACCTTGTTTTGAAAGAACTCCGGATGGTTCTTCTGGAATCAGATGTCCACTTTCGAGTGGTGAAGGATTTGGTAAACAGGGTGCGCGAAAGAGCGGTAGGGAGGGATGTGCTTGACAGTGTCACTCCTGGAGAGATGGTTATCAAAACCTTCTGGGAAGAAATCAAAAATATATTGGGTGGTGAAGCACACTCTCTGAATACAACAGGAAATATCCCTGTCCTTCACTTGCTTGTCGGATTACAGGGGTCAGGGAAAACAACGACTGCGGCAAAGTTGGCATCCTGGTTGAAAAAAAGGGGAATATCACCTCTCCTGGTGTCAACAGATACACGAAGGCCGGCTGCCAAGGAGCAATTGGCAATCTTGGCTCATAATTCAGGGGTTGCATTTTTTGATGATTCATCCTGTGTCACACCCCTTTCAATGATTCAAGCGGCGATGTCCGCTGCCCGGGAAAAAAGTGCTGATGCAATTGTGGTAGACACTGCTGGCCGCTTGCATGTGGAAAAAGACCTTTTAGCTGAATTGCGTGAGCTTATTGGAGAAATGGCTTTCCAGGAAAGATTTCTTGTTCTTGACGCTACCACCGGCCAGGAAGCCGTAAAGGTTGCAGAAACGTTTAGAGATTGGGTCGATCCTACAGGGCTTATACTTACAAAAATTGATACAGACGCCAGGGGAGGAGCGGTTTTATCAATTGTTGCCCAAACAGGATGGCCGGTGAAACTGGTAGGTGTCGGTGAAAAGCTTGAACAACTCGAAGTATTTCATCCGGAAAGAATGGCCAGCCGAATCCTGGGTATGGGAGACACGCTGACTCTTATCGAAAAGATTGAACGGGCGATAGACGAAGATGAGAAAAGAAAGATCCAGAAGAAGGTTGAAAAAAAAGAACTGGATTTGGCTGATTTCCTGGAAGAATTACGAAGGATCAAAAACCTTGGATCATTTGATGAGCTCATGGGTATGTTGCCTGGTCATGTGAAAGTAAATGTTTCCCAGCTAGACGGAGAGAAAAGCTTGCAACGCGTAGAAGCTATTATTCAATCAATGACTCCTCTCGAGCGGAGCCAACCCGGGATTATAAATGCCAGCAGGAAACGCAGGATATCCAGTGGGAGCGGAACGAGCGTGCAGGATGTCAATAAACTATTGAAACAGTTTGAGGACTTTCGAAAACTCTGGAAACAGATGCAAAGGGGAGGAAAGACAACCTCTTTCCGCCGCAGAGGGTTTTTAGGTATGGGTGGATTGTAAGGCAGAATAAAAAAAATGAAAGAACCATCAAAGAGTACAACATATAGTAAGTAACGAAAGGAGAAAACGAGATGGCAGTCAAATTACGTTTAACCAGGATAGGGAGGAAGCGGCTTCCCTATTACCGGATTGTTGCTATTGACTCACGGAACTCGAGGAATGGAAAAACACTTGAAATTCTTGGGAATTACTCTCCTCTGTCAGAGCCACAGGTATGGTCACTTAAAGCTGATCGTGTGAAACATTGGCTCAACCATGGTGCCCAAATGTCTGATAAAGTCCGTACCATTCTGAAAAAGGCCGAAAACGGGGTAGGATAGCGTGAAGGATTTGGTGGAGTATATGGTGAAGGCACTCGTTGATAATCCTGAACAAGTGAGTGTTTCGGAAGTGGAGGGTGAACAATCGGTAATCTACGAAGTTCGTGTTGCAGCGGATGACATGGGTAAGGTTATAGGTAAACAGGGACGCATAGCTCGCGCCATACGTACAATTGTGAAGGCTGCTTGTGTTAAGGGAGGGAAAAAGGCGGTGGTAGAAATCCTGGAGTGAACGCACATGATATATGTGGGAAAAATTATTGGCCATCATGGAAAAGGTAAGGCCCTGAAAGTAGAACCGTTTTCAGACGTAGTAAGCCGCTTCCAACCAGGTTCCTCGCTTCTCATGGGTTGCGTTGGAGGAGATTTTTTCCCTGTGACCGTGGAGAAGGTATTCTATTCCGGGCAAAAAATGGTTTTACGATTCAAAGAAGATATTTCTATCCCTATTCTTTCCCCAGGGGATGATTGGTGGTTAGCTGTTAAAGAGCAGTTTTCACCGATTCCAGCGGAAGGAACCTATTATCACTATCAGTTAATAGGCCTATCTGTATATGAAAGAGGAATCTTAATGGGCCATGTTTGTTCTGTAGTCGAAAGCCTTACTTATGATTATCTTGAAGTTGAGAAATCCGGTAAGCACGTTCTTGTCCCGTTTATTAGAGAATTTATTAAACAGGTCGATTTGGAGGCCGGAAAAGTATTTACCAACTGTCCAGTGGGTTTGTGGGATGAGCTTGAGGATTGACATTATAACCCTTTTTCCGGCATTGGTAGAAGGACATTTCCAGACCGCCATCATGGAGCGTTCTCGAAAGAGTGGGCTCCTTGCCATTAAAACACACAATTTGAGAAGTTTCACCTTAGACCGCTACAGGACAGTAGATGATTATCCCTTTGGGGGGGGACCCGGTATGGTACTCAAGCCGGAGCCTGTTTATCGGGCGGTGCGCTTTATCCGGAGTTATACCGGGAGTCGGGGGCGAGTTGTCGTAACGAGTGCTCAAGGGCGATTGCTCAAGCAATCTATTGTTGAAGATCTTTCGCGTTCCAGACATCTGATTCTGATATGTGGCAGATACCAAGGTATTGACGAGCGGGTGCTTGATTTATGTGAAGGCGAGGAAATATCAATAGGTGATTACGTGTTGTCGGGAGGGGAATTACCGGCACTTGTAATTGCGGAGTCCGTAGTTCGCTGTATTCCTGGAGTTTTGGGAGATGAAGAATCTGCTCGGGTAGATTCTTTTCAAAAAGGTACGCTTGGTTAT
>SKXZ01000044.1 GCA_007128145.1 Candidatus Nitricultor lacus
ATCGACGAGATAAAGACATTTCTTGATTTTATAGAAGAGAAAGCAAAACAAAAACCAAGCTTTTTGAACATACGCAACCAGGCCTTGTTTGAACTTTTGTATTCAAGCGGTATTCGAGTTTCTGAGCTCACCGCGCTTGAACCGCGACATCTTGATTTATCGAACCGTACTGTGAGAGTACTTGGAAAAGGAGGCAAGGAAAGAATTGTACCCTTCAACAGGCGAACCGGAGAAGCACTCAAAAATTATCTCACTTTACGGGAGAAGATGTTCAGGGAGCAGGTACTTTTTCTGAATTATGCTGGGAAACCCCTGGGATCACGAGGCATACGAACGGTTCTTCATCAGCTTGCCGGGGAAGCCGGTCTGAATAAACCGGTTTCGCCCCATACGTTTCGCCACAGCTATGCCACCCATTTGCTGGGAGGAGGGGTGGAACTCCGCACTGTTCAGGAAGCATTGGGGCATTCAAGTCTTTCAACCACTCAAATTTATACCCATGTGAACTGGGAAAACATGAAAGCAGTCTATATGAGCGCACACCCACGTTCGAGGAGGAAGAGAGAAAAATGACAACTATCCGATCCACAACGATTCTTGCGGTTTTGAAAAACGGCAGAGGGACAATGGCCTGCGACGGTCAAGTGACAATGAATGAAGCGGTGATCAAAGGGTCCGCGCAAAAAATACGGACCCTTTACGAGGGAGAAGTACTTGCAGGTTTTGCTGGGGCAGGCGCGGATTGTTTAACCCTGCTTGAACGCTTCGAAGAAAGATTGAACCAATTCAGCGGCAATTTAGCGCGTGCTTCCATTGAGTTGGCAAAACTATGGAGAACAGACAAGATACTCCGCCACCTCGATGCCCTGTTGCTGGTTATGGACAGGAATCAAATGTATTTGCTTTCGGGAAGAGGCGATGTAATTGAACCTGATGAACCAATAGCCGCTATTGGCTCGGGAGGGAATTTTGCCCTGGCCGCCGCGCGAGCCCTTTACAGGCATACTGATCTTGACGCAGAAAATATCGCCCGCCACGCATTGGGCATTGCCTCAGAGATTTGCGTTTACACAAATAACGCTATTATTACCGAGTCATTATAAAGGTTTATACACAGGGAGGATACAATGGAAAACCTGGAAAATTCTCTTACCCCTCAGGAAGTGGTGAAAGAACTCGATAAATACATAATCGGACAGGAAGATGCGAAAAAAAGCGTAGCCATAGCCTTTCGAAACCGGGTTCGTCGCCAAGCCCTTACCGCCGAAATGGCGGAAGAGATCACACCTAAAAATATCATCATGATCGGTCCAACGGGAGTTGGAAAAACAGAAATAGCCCGGCGATTAGCCAAGCTGACTGGAGCTCCGTTTATCAAGGTTGAGGCGACGAAGTTCACTGAAGTCGGTTACGTGGGAAAAGATGTTGAATCCATTATCAGGGATCTTACGGAGCTTGCGATACGGATTATCAAAAATGAAATGATGCAGGAAAGCGAAGAGCACGGCCGTGAAATGGCTGAGGAGAGGATTTTGGATTTTCTTCTTGGCCCGGGAAAAAGGGAAGAACCGCAGCCTGATATGGAAGAACACCAAAAAAGAGAACCTGGTGGATCCCATCGGGTTGATATTGTGTATCCACCTGAACAAGACTCTTTCAAACGAACGAGAGAAAAGTTGCGCGAAAAACTCCGGCGGGGGGATCTTGACGATCGGCTTATTGAAGTAGAAGTGGAGGAGTCAAGTGGACCCATAGAAGTGATGACAGGCCAAGGCATGGAAACCCTGGGAATAGATCTCAAAGATATGTTCGGGAACTTTTTTCCGCCACGCAAGAAAAGGAAAAAAGTTCGAATACAGGAAGCCCGTGATATCCTTTTTAACCAGGAAATCCAAAAAATGATCGATATGGATGAAGTCACCAGGGAAGCCATATCCCGCGTTGAGGAGTCAGGGATAGTATTTCTTGATGAGATTGACAAGATAGCCACCTCGGCTTCCCGGGAAACTCACGGACCTGATGTTTCACGCGGAGGCGTACAAAGAGATCTTCTTCCCATTGTTGAGGGTTCGACAGTTATGACAAAACATGGACCGGTTCGGACAAACCACATTCTTTTCATCGCCGCCGGAGCCTTTACGTATTCCAAGCCTTCTGATCTTCTTCCTGAACTCCAAGGTCGATTCCCCATCCGGGTCGAGCTCTCTTCCCTTTCCGAGAAAGATCTCTACCGTATTCTTCGTGAACCGGACAACTCGCTTGTCAAGCAATATCAGGCATTGCTTTCGTCAGAGGGTGTCAATCTCGTTTTTATTGAAGACGGGTTACTGGAAATATCTCGTATCTCTCACCAGTTGAACATGAAAATGGAAAATATCGGCGCTCGAAGATTACAAACAGTTATGGAACGGTTGCTGCAAGAAATATCTTTTCATGCCGATCAACACCGGGAAAAACCAGTAACCATTGATCAAGGTTTTGTAGCCAGGGAGCTTGATGATATTGTAAAGGACGAGGACCTCTCCCGCTATATATTGTAGAGTATTTATGGTATACTTTCCCGGGTACAAACACTTACTACATCACATGCCGGTCAATTTTCGGTTGCCCTCGTAACGAGGGGGAGGAATGGATTCGGCAGAGGAAAAAACCGGAAGGAGAGTATATCATGGTTGTTACTATGAAACAGCTGCTTGAAGCAGGAGTACACTTCGGTCACCAAACCCGCCGCTGGAACCCAAAAATGAAGCCGTATATTTTCACCGAGCGGAACAACATTTATATTATCGATCTGCAGAAAACAGTTGAACTTACTGAAAAAACGTACCATTTCGTGAAAGACCTGGTGAAAGACGGTGGAACGATTCTTTTTGTGGGGACCAAGAAGCAAGCACAGGAATCCATTCAAGTTGAAGCGAACCGAAGCGGCATGTATTATGTCAACCAGAGATGGCTGGGCGGAATGTTAACCAATTTTGCCACTATTCGCCAGAGCATTCAAAAATTACGCAGTATCGAAAGCATGGAAGCGGAGGGAACCCTGGAGCGCCTCCCGAAAAAAGAGGTTATGCACATCCAGAAACACAAAGCGCGCCTCCTCAAGTATCTTACCGGCATCAAGGATATGGAGCGCCTGCCAGACGCAGTGTTCGTGGTCGATCCAAGGCGGGAGCGAAATACCGTGAACGAGGCCCGGCGCATGAACATTCCGCTTGTAGCTATAGTAGATACAAACTGTGACCCGGATGAAATAGATTATGTGATTCCAGGTAATGATGATGCGATACGGGCTATTCGTCTTTTTTCAACCATTATATCCGATGCGGTATTGGAAGGAAAAAGACTGGCTTCCGAGGGTAAAGAAGAGGAAATTGCTACTGAAGGTATAGCGGTTGAGGAACCTGCAGAAGGTGAAAAGCTGGAAGAGATATCGCCCGATACGGAGAAGGAACCTCAGGAGGACATATTGGAAGAACTGAAGGAACCGGAGCTGGAAGAAATAGAGGAAACGATTGAAGAAGAAGATACCAAAAAAGTAACTTCAAATGTGAAAATTGAAAAAGACGAAGAAAGAAATGTAACCGATAGGGCAGAAACAGAAAAGGAGGAAAAAGAATGAGCCAGGAAGCTCAGGTAAACGCAAAAGACGTTTACCAGCTCAGACAACAGACCGGTGCAGGGGTGATGGATTGCAAAAAAGCCCTTAAAGAAAGTGGCGGCGACCTGGAGAAGGCATGTGAATTGTTGAGAAAAAAAGGAATTGAAACTGCTGAAAAAAAACAGGACCGCCAAGCTTCAGACGGGCTTATTGGTTCTTATATCCACACAGACGGAAAAACAGGAGTATTGGTCGAAGTAAATTGCGAAACGGATTTTGTTGCCCGAACAGAAGAGTTCAAATCTTTCGTAAAAGAACTCACATTGCAAATAGCAGCCCAAGCACCTCGTTGGGTGGAACCGGAGGATGTACCGGAAGAAATTTTGGAAAAAGAGAGAGATATTTACAGAGAACAGGTGAAAAGCAGTGGAAAACCGGAAGCTGTTCAGGAGAAAATAGTTGAAGGGAAAATTAAGAAATTCTTCCAGGATCATTGTTTGCTGGAACAGGAATACATAAGGGATTCTTCAAAAAAAGTGCGTGACCTTTTGGTGGAAACCATCGCCAAGGTTGGTGAAAACATTGTGGTGAGGAGGTTTGTTCGATTCAAGCTTGGTGAAGATGACAATGAGTGAGCCCTCGAAATCCTGTTTCTCACGCGTTCTGATAAAATTGTCAGGGGAAGCGTTGATGGGATCTCTCTCTTCAGGAATTGATATCCAAGTCCTGGACTATTTATCCGAAGAAATAAAAGCTGTCCAGGACTTGGGCATTCAAATCGCTATTGTGGTTGGGGGAGGGAACATCTATCGAGGAAGAAATGCCGCTTCCCATGGTATTGGAAGAATAACAGCTGATTCCATGGGTATGCTGGCTACCGTTATCAACGCTTTAGCATTGCAGGATTTCCTCGAAAATAAAAATATTCCCACCCGGGTCCAGACAGCCTTTGAAATGCGTGCTGTCGCTGAGCCGTTTATAAGGCGGCGGGCCATACGGCACTTGGAAAAAGGAAGAGTAGTTATTATGGGGGCGGGTACTGGGAATCCTTATTTCACAACCGACACCGCTGCTGCCTTACGAGCGGCTGAGATACGGGCTGAGGCTGTATTAAAGGGAACCCAGGTGGATGGTGTTTACGACGCTGACCCTTCCAAGAACAAAGAAGCCCGGCTGCTGGAAAACATCAACTACCTGGAAGTCTTGAACCATGGATTGAAGGTAATGGACGCGACAGCGGTATCTCTGTGCATGGACAATAATATACCAATCATTGTTTTCAATATTCACCGGCCGGGAAACTTATACCGCATTCTCACCGGTCAAAAAATTGGGACCATCGTTGGGAGGGAGAACTATGCCAGAAACCCTGAAAGCACTGTTTAAAGACATTGAAAAACGTATGAAATCAGCTATTCATGTTGCAGAAGACGAGTTGTCACACGTCAAGACAGGGCGGGCTGCTCCAGCCTTAGTGGAAAACTTTGAAGTAGAATACTATGGAACAATGACACCGCTCCAGCAAATTGCCTCTATCAGCACCCCTGATGCGCGAACCATTATTATTCAACCCTGGGACAAAAACGTTCTTCAGGCAGTGGAAAAGGCTATCTGGAAATCAGAACTGGGTTTTAATCCCATTGTAGATTCCAACATTATTCGAATATCAGTTCCACCTTTAACAGAAGAACGTAGAAAGGAAATCGCGAAGCTGGCCAAAAAGATTGCCGAGGAAGCAAAGGTATCTATTAGGAATTTGCGTCGAGAGGCCAACGATGAGTTGAAAAAGAGGGAGAAAGCTGGTGATATCTCCGAAGATGAAAGTAAAAAAAGTACAGCTGAAGTACAAAAAATGACCGATCAGTATATCAATGAAATCGAGGGGTTATGGGAAAGGAAAGAAAAAGAAATTATGAGCCTGTAGGAGCGTATCTCCGGCATTTGGCCATTATAATGGATGGGAACGGCCGCTGGGCGGAAAAAAACCATCTCTCCCGCATTGAGGGCCATCGCAGGGGTGTAAAGACGGTAGAAATGGTGGTTAAAGAATGTTCGGAGAATGATATTCCTTTTTTAACCCTTTATTCTTTCTCCACCGAGAACTGGAAACGACCCATTAGTGAAGTACAGGCTTTGTTCGAGCTTTTCAATCACTCTATCAGGGATTATGGCCCTAAACTCCATGCTAACAGGGTGAAGGTTCGTTTTATTGGGAGAAGGGACGGTATTCCAGGAGAACTCATTCGGGAAATAAATACCCTGGAAGACATGACCGCTCTTAACGATAAACTTACACTCAACCTTGCAATCAATTACGGTGGAAGGGATGAAATTCTTCGTGCTTTTCTGAAAATTTTGCACGAGAAGGGAGCTCAGGCAAAAACCATCAGAGAGAGCGACTTTCAGCGTTATCTTGATACCCATGATCATCCCGATCCCGATCTCCTTATACGCACAGCAGGCGAGATGAGGTTGAGCAATTTTCTTCTCTGGCAGTTAGCATACTCAGAAATGTGGTTCACTCGTGTTTTGTGGCCCGATTTTTCTCCACAAGACCTCCACCAGGCCTTCAATGATTTTATCAGCAGAAAGCGTAAATTCGGAGGACTGAAAAAACCATGAGATATGAAAGGGAGGAAGAGGAGCTGAAAATCAGGGCGCTGTTTATTGCCCTTGCACTGCCTCCATTTGTCTTTCTGTTCCTGATATCAAATATTACAATGGTTTTATTGTTTGCCATTCTTTCCTTTGCTTCCTTGTTTGAATTTTCACGCCTTTTTTTCCAAC
>SKXZ01000217.1 GCA_007128145.1 Candidatus Nitricultor lacus
AAGGAAATACTGGTGGCAGCAGGGGAAATATTCAATAAAGATGTACCCTTGCGTGACAGACCGAACCTTATTCCCCTGGATAGCGAACACAATGCCTTGTGGCAGCTGAGACGCTGGATAAGGGAAGAAGAGATGCGCCGGTATTATTTAACCGCTTCCGGAGGTCCTTTTTACGAATGGCTGGGAAATCTCAATGAAATAACACCCGAGATGGCTTTGTCTCATCCCAACTGGAAAATGGGAGCCCGAATAACCGTGGATTCCGCACACCTTATAAATAAAGGTTTGGAGGTTCTCGAAGCACATTATTTATTTGGTCTCGGGTGGGAGCATGTCGATGTTGTTGTTCAGCGGGAAAGCATGATTCATGCCATGGTTGAACTGCAGGATGGCTTTACAGCCGCTCTTATGTCGCGGCCTGATATGAAATCTGTTATTCTGAATTCGGTTTTCCCCGCTAGAGAAAGAGGGAATCCTTTCCAAGGATTTTGTGTGGATAAATTGAAAACACTCCATTTCGACTATCCAGTACCGGAAAAATTTCAGGGTTTTTATCTTGCATTGCAGGCAGGAAAAAGAGGGGGTGGATATCCTTCATTTTTTTGTGGTGCCTGTGAAACCTGCTACCACGCATTTATTCAACATAAGCTGTTATTTGGTGACATGCTCGATGTTTTGCGGGACTGTATGCAGGAAGATGTTTCTTCCCCACAAAACATCGATAGTGTTTTGGAAGTCTACTATTATGGTATGCGGACCGCGGATAGGTTTATACAACAGAGGAGTTCTCCACGATGTTAGGTACCAGCATATTTGCTTTTATTTTTGTTCTCGGTCTTCTTGTCGTTTTTCACGAGTTTGGTCATTTCCTGGTGGCCAGGGCTTTTGGAGTGAGGATATTTACTTTCGCTATCGGTTTTGGACCGAAGTTGTGGGGAAGAAAATTCGGAGAAACCGAGTTTTCCCTGAGGATTATTCCCCTTGGTGGATACGTGAAAATGGCCGGTATGGGAGAAAATCTTATCGAGGGAAAGCAGGAAGGTGACACTCCCGAAGAACAAAGGTTTGACCGAAAACCAATCTGGCAGCGTTCTCTCATCGTGACGGCAGGGCCAGGTATGAACCTTGTGTTATCGGTCCTCCTGGTTTTTCTTGTCTTCAGCTTTGAAGGTATTCCTACCGGAAGGTTAGAGGTAAGCCAAGTTGTGGAAGGAGGTCCGGCCGAACAGGCGGGTATTTCCGTAGGAGATATCGTGGTTAATGTTGAGGGGTCTCCGGTTGAGGATTTTCAGGATGTTGCGGGAGTAATTGCTGAACGGCCGGGGGAACCAATAGAAATTGAAATAGAGCGGGAAAACGAAAGACATACTGTCACCGTGATACCAGAGTGGGACGAAGAAGCGGACAGGGCCCTCATCCAGGTTGTTTTCGGTATGGAACACCGTCGAACCAATCCCATCGTTACTTTCGGGATAAGCGCTTTGGAGGTTGGTCAATGGTTCGTACTCAGTATCGTTGGGCTCTTTTCGGTTCTTACCGGGCATTTGCCGCTTGAACTCACTGGTCCGGTAGGTATAGCCCAAATGGCCGGGCAGGCGGCTACACTCGGATTTTTGAACCTTCTCATGTTTGCGGGAATAATAAGTGTTTTCCTGGCCTTATTCAACCTGTTGCCTATACCGGTTCTTGACGGGGGGCACCTTCTGCTCTTTCTTTACGAAAAAATCAAGGGGAAACCCATGGATCCGGACAGGGTGGGACTTATATATTTTTTGGCGATCATGTTTTTGATCCTTTTGGCGGTTTTCGTCACATACCAGGATTTTGCCAGGATAGCAACACAACGATGATGAGACGTCAAGAGACACTTACAATTACCCTCGGCAGGGTGGAGGTGGGTGGAAACCATTCTGTTTCAGTAGAAGCCATGGGTAGGGTGCATCCATCTCGATATGAGGAGGCACTTCAGGAAATTGAGGCTGCCGAGGAAGCTGGGTGTGAAATATTCAGGTTAGCCGTTCCCGACGTAGATGCTCTCGAAGGCTTGAAAAAAATAAAACAGAAAACTCAGGTACCCTTAGTAGCGGATATCCACTTTTCTCCCCGTCTTGCTCTCGCAGTTTGTGAAAGCGGAGTTGAGGCTATACGTGTTAATCCCGGAACCATGGGGAGTAAAAATCAATATCGCGAACTTTTACTTCGGCTTGAAGATAACGGTTGTGTACTGAGGCTGGGAGCAAATGCTGCCTCTTTACCGAAAACCTACCATCACATGAAACCGGCTGAAGCTCTTTTTTTGTGTATCAGCGAGTGGCTTGAAGAACCCCAAAAGCTGTCCTTCCATAATATCATACTTTCTGCAAAATCTTCTTCCTTGGAAGCCAATGAAGAATCAGCTCGAAAACTGAGCCGCTTTTTCCCGTATCCTTTGCACCTGGGCCTTACAGAAGCAGGTGAGGGAGTCAGTGGAATAGTTAAATCCACCTTGGGAATCGGTTCTCTCTTGAGAGAAGGAATAGGAAATACCATTCGTGTTTCACTTACATCAATAAACCCCGTGCTTGAAACTCAGGTGGGTGTCAGTATTCTCAATGTTCTGGGATTGCGTAAACAGGGGTTAGAGATTATTTCCTGTCCAACGTGTGCCCGAAAAAAAGGAGATGTGGTATTATTTGTATGTGAGCTGAAAAAAAGGCTTGGTGGATTAAAACAGACAAAACCACTTACGGTGGCTGTCATGGGTTGTGAAGTCAACGGCCCGGGTGAAGCCCGGGAGGCCGATGTGGGACTTGCTTTTGGGCGGGAAAGGGCCGTGATCTTCTCCAAGGGAATCGTTGAACGGACTGTCCCACATAGAGAGGGCGTGGAGGCCCTTTTGGAAGCTATCACAAGTTTCACACCGTTCCCCGAAGAATGACTCCAACACTGAAGATCAGCGCGAAATCACTACAAGCAGGGAGGAAACGACGTTGAAGATGTCCAGCCTATTCGCACCAACATTAAAAGAAGACCCAGCAGAGGCGGAAATCGCCAGCCACAACCTCATGCTTCGCGCCGGCATGATTCGCCAGCTTTCTGCAGGTATATACACATACTTGCCCCTTGGTCTGAAGATACTGAACAAGATTTCCTCCATCGTAAGAGAAGAAATGAACAGGGTTGGAGGGCAAGAGCTTTTGATGCCAGCGATGCAACCCAGTGAGTTGTGGAAAGAGACAGGTAGATGGGATGTTTATGGTCCGGAATTGATCCGTTTCCGTGACCGTAGAGAAAGGAACTTTTGCCTTGGTCCAACACACGAGGAAGTTATAACTGACCTTGTGCGTAGAGAATTGCGTTCCTACCGCGATCTTCCCGTCATGATGTACCAAATTCAAGTGAAATTCCGCGACGAGATACGACCGCGTTTCGGTGTTATGCGTTCACGAGAATTCATTATGAAGGACCTGTATAGTTTTGACAGGGACAAAGAGGGAATGCAGAAATCTTATGAGACCATGTATGAAGCATACTGCAGGGTTTTCGAGCGCTGTGGTTTACAATACCAGGCTGTACGGGCAGATTCTGGTGTTATCGGCGGCGATATTTCTCATGAATTCCTCATTGTCGCACAGTCTGGTGAAGAGAAAATGATGGTATGCCGCACCTGCCGATCTGGATATCCTGAGGATGAAGAACGGTGTTCTGTTTGCGGAACCTCAACCCTGGAAGAAAAGAGGGGTATAGAAGTAGGGCATATATTCCAATTGGGGACAAAATACAGCAGGTCAATGAACGCCTTATTTGTAGACAAAGATGGCCAGGAAAAACCAATTATCATGGGTTGCTACGGCATAGGTATCGGCCGAACAATGGGTGCCGCTATCGAAGCCTATCATGACGAACATGGTATTCAGTGGCCATGGAACCTCGCACCCTACCAGGTTGCTATAATACCTGTACACAAACGCACGGCTAAAATAGTCGAAATTGCCGATATGCTGTACAATACAATAAAGGATACCAGGTATGAATGTGTACTCGATGATAGAGATCTTCGAGCGGGACATAAATTCAAAGATGCAGATCTTTTGGGTTTCCCTGTACAGATTATATTGGGTGACCGTGCAGTTGATGAGAATACATTAGAAGTAAAGATTCGTCAAAACGGTGAACGAATAGACATCAACCGGGAGGATGTGCTTGAAACCCTCGAAAATATCCGAAAAAGCTCATTTCACAATTGATCAAACCAGCATACAGAATAAGGTAGTTTCTTCAGGTCGGTTGACGACTACCGCCATAATCGCCGCTTACAACGAAGAAAAAACTATTGGTCCTATCATTGACGTATTGAACGAGGTTCCCTTGATCGCCAACGTGATAGTGGTCAGTGACGGCTCTAAGGACAAAACTGTTGATGTTGCGCGTGACCGCAACGTAGAGGTAATCGAACTCGTTAATAACGTGGGAAAAGGAGGAGCATTGTACCGAGGCCTGGAAAACATTCGCAGCGATGTTGTGCTCCTCATAGACGCGGACTTGGTCGGCCTGAGGACCCAGCATGTTTTACGTCTGGTTGAACCGGTGGTGGGAGGAGAAGCTGACGTTACCATAGGGGTTTTCGAAGAAGGCCGCTTTGCAACGGACTTTGCTCAAAAAATTGCTCCGTTGTTATCCGGACAGCGCGCCATCCGGACAGAGGTTTTGAAACATATATCGGAAATGGAAATAGCCCGATTTGGAGTAGAAGTAGCCATTAACCGGTATATAAAAAAAGAGGGGATAAAGGTGAAGGTTATCAAGCTTCCCGGCCTCACGCATGTCATGAAAGAAGAAAAACTCGGCATCGTGAAAGGCCTCAAAGAAAGGGTGAAGATGTACTGGGAGATTCTCAAAAACCTATAAAACGATTAATGTTTGAAAAGGCTGACAAGGGGGAAGGAAGAAAGGCTTTTGTTGTTGGCCTCGTAAACCGTTTATCAGAGAAGAGCGAAAACCATTCTCTTACCGAAATGCAAAGCCTCGCCGCAAGCGCTGGGTTTACCGTAAGCGGTTCTGCAAGCTTGAAACTGAACAAACCTACACCTCGCACGTTTCTCGGAAGTGGAAAAGCTGAAATCCTGGCCGCCAAAATTCACGATACGGAAAGTGACTGTGCTGTGTTGGATCGTGAAATAACTCCCTCACAGCAGTATAATTTATCCCAGCTTCTTGGTGTAACCGTTTATACTAAAAATGAAATTATCCACCTGATATTCGCTTCACATGCAAAAACAGCGGAAGGAAAAATAAAGGTAGAGCTTGCCGACTTGCGATACCGTTTGAGCAGACTGCCGGGAAAGGGAAACGAACTCTCCAGAACAGGAGCAGGCATCGGGACGCGCGGCCCCGGTGAACAACAGATCGAGTCATCTAGAAGGTTCATCAAGGATCGTATTTCGCTCCTTACCCGTCGTTTGAAACAGATTACACGCAGGCGAAAGCTGAATAAATCCCTGCGATACCAAAAAGGATTTCCACAGGTAGCTATCGTCGGCTACACAAATGCGGGGAAGTCCACAATATTAAACGCGCTTACAGGTTCTCATGAAACTGTACAGGATAAATTATTTGCCACGCTTCATCCGGCGGCAAGACAGACCTTTATCGCTGGTATTGGAGAAACTGTTTTTTCTGATACAGTGGGTTTCATCCGCGAGATGCCTCCAACCCTGAAGGACGCGTTTCGGGCTACCATGGAAGAGGTTCTTGATGCCGATCTTATTCTTCAGGTGATTGACGCCAGTGATCCGGCTTTTTCGATTCATTACCAGGTTATCATCCAAACATTACGGGAAATTGGAGCCATGGGCACACCGGCTATTGCAGTGTTCAATAAAATCGATACGCTGGTTGAACCTTTCCATGTACCACCGGAGATAACCAAACACCATCCGCATGTTTTTGTTTCAGCAAAAAAGGGATATGGTTTGCAGGGATTAATTGACGAAATCGTGCAGCAGCTCGAAAAAAAAATATCACAAGTGGATATTGTTACCGATTATCACAACCTTCCGGAAATAGAAAAAGATATCTACAGAAATGGATACATTGAAGACATGAAACCGGTAAATGATAAAAAAGTTCGTGTTCGCGGTATTGTACGAAAACACTGAACAACCTGCTTTTTCCATTGCTTCTCATAATGTATATTATGTAAAATGATATATTCCAAAGGTATTTCTCCCTATTCTCATACACCCCTACGCAGCAAACGATATAGGATATTTCAATTTGACTGACTATTCATTTATATTGAAGCTAAACAAGCGTATTATTGAGTATCTTTATTGTCAGAATTTTCTGAACTTTTCGTGTCATGATTTTTTTCAGCAGGCTGTTGTTGTCTTTTG
>SKXZ01000108.1 GCA_007128145.1 Candidatus Nitricultor lacus
AATTCTTTGAGCTTCTCCACCCGAAAGCGTTGTGGCACTTTGACCCAATGTTAGGTATCCTAACCCGACATTGCGTAATACCTCAATCTTTCTTCGTATCGCGGGTATGTTTTCAAAAAAGAGATAGGCTTCATCAACTGTCATGGCAAGTATGTCGGCAATGCTTTTTCCCTTGTACCGGATGTCCAGGGTTTCCCGCGCATACCGGCTGCCCTTGCAGTGTTCGCAGGTGACAAAAACATCAGGTAAAAAATGCATTTCGATTTTAAGAACACCATTTCCCTGGCAAGCTTCGCACCGGCCGCCCTTAACATTGAAACTGAATCTTCCCGGTCGATAGCCCCGCGCCCGCGCTTCTGGAAGACGTGAAAACAGGTTTCGAATTTCGGTAAAAATCCCTGTATAGGTAGCTGGATTTGAACGAGGGGTACGCCCGATTGGGGATTGGTCAATTTCAATCACTTTTTCCAGGTAATCGGCTCCTTCAATACCACCGTGTTCTCCCGGTCGTTCACTCGATCTGGAGAAACGTCTGGCGAGAGAACGATAAATAACTTCTTCCATGAGCGTGCTTTTCCCCGAACCCGATACGCCGGTTAAACCAACAAGTAACCCCAAGGGTATATGAACATCAATTCCTTTCAGGTTGTTCGCCCTGGCGCTTTTCACTACCAACCACTTACCCTGGGGGAGGAATCTCCGTTTCGGTATCGGAATTTCCTTTTTTTTACTCAAATACCTTCCCGTTAGACTGGCGGGATTGTTTTTCACCTCAAGGGGCTCACCACAAGCTACTATGCTTCCCCCATTTTTGCCCGCACCCGGGCCCATATCTACCAGATAATCCGCATTTTCCATGGTTTCCGCATCATGTTCTACCACCAAAACCGTGTTTCCCAAATCACGAAGCTTCTTCAAGGTCGCTATGAGTTTTTTATTATCTCGCGGATGCAGTCCAATGGTAGGTTCATCAAGCACATAGAGTACACCGACAAGCCCGGAACCAATTTGTGTTGCCAGGCGAATACGCTGAGCTTCGCCTCCTGATAGTGTTGAAGCCGAGCGTCCTAAAGAAAGATATTCAAGTCCAACTTCAGAAAGGAATCCCAAACGGGTTCGTATCTCTCTCAAGATAGGAGCTGCAATGAGTGCACGGTTCCCCTGAGGGTTGTAGGAACTGAAAAATCGTTGCAGTTCACCTATAGATTGACCTGAAAGATCTCCAATCGAGTAACCTTCTATCTTTACCGCCAGACTTTCCTTGCGTAAACGAGTGCCCCTACAGTCAGGACAAGGGCGTTGCGCCAGGAAGGGAGCTACTTCTTCCTGCTCCCACCATGTAGAAGCCCTGGCAAGCTTGTTTTCCAACAGCGATATCACTCCCTCGAATCCGTTATTTCCATACAGTACGAACGCTTGCTGTTTCTCTGGGAGTTCTCTGAAGGGGGTTTTGAGGGAAATCCCTTTATCAAGCAAGGATTTCCTGATTCTTTTTTTTCTAAAGTCATCTTCTTCCATGGAGTCCCATGGAAGAACCGCCCCATCCTCTATTGATATCGTTCTATCCGGGACAACGAGAGAAGGATCCACAAAACTCAATGAACCAAGCCCGCTGCAGCGGGGACATGCTCCGTAAGGGTTATTGAAAGAAAACATCCTGGGCGCAATTTCAGGAAAACTTATTCCACATAAAGGACAGGAGAAATGCTCACTGAAAAACCTTTCCTCGTTGTCTCCCTCTGTCCCTACCACAATCAGCCTTATAAGACCCTTGCCGTAACGCAGGGCAATTTCTACAGAGTCCGCAATCCGTCTCTCCTGGTCCCTCGCTACAACCAGGCGATCCACCACCAGGTCTATATCGTGTTTTCGATTACGATCCAGTTCCAACGATTCCCAATCTTCAAGTTCAACTATTTCCCCGTCCACCATGGCTCGGGCAAAACCATTACGCAACATGTTTCCAAGCAATTTGCGATATTCTCCTTTTCTCCCCCGAATAAGAGGCGCAAGAACCATCACACGGTTTCCCGAGGGTAGAGTCAGAATTTCCTCGCTTATTTGCTGTACAGTTTGCCGGCTTACTCTTCTGTTACACTGGGGACAGAAAACCTCTCCGCAACGGGCGAAAAGAATACGCATATAGTCATACACTTCTGTTACTGTACCCACCGTGGAACGAGGGTTGTGAGATGAAGCTTTCTGGTTTATGGCTACTGCTGGAGAAAGCCCGTCAATGCTGTCAACATCGGGTTTCTCCATTCGATCTAAAAATTGCCTCGCATAAGATGACAATGATTCGAGATAACGTCTTTGCCCTTCTGCATAAATAGTATCAAAGGCCAGGGTCGATTTTCCCGATCCGCTCAATCCCGTAATAACAACCAACCTATCCCGTGGAATTTCTACATGTATATTTTTTAAGTTGTGCTCCCGTGCTCCTTTAATCACAATGAAGTTATTCACTTGCACCACCCTATTATTTTCCTTCTATATGGCCTTGTGTCGAGGAGGACCTTTATTTCCTAGATCTGGTTTTATTTTCCATGCGTCGTTTCAGTTTGAATATTTCGTCTCTCATAAGGGCTGCACGCTCGAATTCCAAATGTTTTGAAGCTTCGTGCATTTCATGAGTAAGCTTTTCTACAAGCTCCTCTACGTCTATTTTCTGTTGTTCTGAGGAATCGAGGAATGAAAGAGTCTTTTCAGCTTCAGGAGAGAGACCGACGATATCCGGAAAAATATCACGAACTTCTTTTAAGACCGTTTGCGGGATAATTCCGTGGTCTTCGTTATGTCGCAATTGTACTGTTCGCCTGCGGTTGGTTTCTTCCACTGCGCGCTCCAGGGAACCCGTAATATGATCTGCATACAAGATGGCACGGCCTTCTACATTCCGGGCTGCTCTTCCTATGGTCTGGATCAAAGAAACCTCTGACCGCAAAAACCCTTCCTTGTCAGCATCCAAAATTGCCACTTGAGCAACTTCAGGAAGATCAAGACCTTCCCGTAAAAGGTTAATTCCAACAAGTACGTCAAATTCACCTGCCCGTAACTCCCTGATAATCCGAGCCCGTTCAAGGGTATCGATCTCTGAGTGAAGATATTTCACCCGTATACCCAAATCCCGGAGGTATTCACACAGGTCTTCTGCGCTCCGCTTGGTTAAAGTGGTGACCAGCGTGCGAAAACCTTTTTCGGTGGTTTTTCTGATTTGAAAAACTAAATCCTCCACCTGTCCCTTTGCCGGTCGAATTTCAACAAGAGGATCCACAAGACCTGTCGGGCGTATAAGTTGTTCTACCACCTGTTCACTTTTGGATATTTCATAAGAAGCCGGCGTTGCGGAAACATACATCACCTTTCCTATACGCTCTTCAAATTCCTCAAAACACAGCGGCCGATTGTCGAAGCTGGAGGCAAGGCGAAAGCCAAAATCGACAAGGGACCTCTTTCTCGAACGATCTCCATGAAGCATCCCTCGTAATTGCGGTATGGTGACATGGAATTCATCGATGATCACAAGAGATCCTTCGGGGAAGTAATCAAGTAGGGTATAAGGGGGTTCCCCGGGTTTTCTTCCATCTAAATGGCGGGAATAATTCTCGATTCCTGTACAGTATCCTGTTTCCCGTAAAAGTTCCAAGTCATACCGTGTTCGCCGTTCCAGCCGTTCTGCTTCAGCCAGCCGGCCATCGGAAAGGAGTTCCTGCACTCTCTCAGTAAGCTCTTTTTCAATATCTCGGATCGCCTTTTCGAAGCGTACAGGATCCACGAGATAATGCTTGGCAGGAAAAATGAACCCTTCTTGAAAAGAGCCCGTGGTTTTGCCACTCACCGGCTCAAAAATTTTCAAACTTTCGATTTCGTCACCCCAGAATTCCACCCGTATTCCACGTTCCTGGTAGGGAGGGAAAATATCAATCGTATCTCCCTTCATACGGAAAGATCCAGACATGGGATCAATTTCGTTGCGTTCGTATAGCAAATCCACCAGCCTGCGGGCAAAATCCTTCCTCTCCCATTTTTCACCGACTTTGAGTCGAAATATCCTCCTGCGGTATTCATCCGGTGATCCAATGCCGTATATACAGGATACAGAAGAAACAACAACCACATCATTACGTTCCATGAGAGCACTGGTAGCTGCAAGCCTCATTCTTTCAATCTGCTCATTCACGGAGGCGTCCTTTTCGATGTAAAGATCATGGGCGGGAACATAAGCTTCTGGTTGGTAATAGTCATAATAGCTCACAAAATATTGAACCGAATTTTCCGGAAAAAATATTTTCATTTCACTGAACAATTGAGCAGCGAGGGTTTTATTATGCGATATAATTAAGGTAGGTTGGTTCAATTGTGCGATAACATTTGCCATGGTGTAGGTTTTTCCCGAACCAGTAACACCCAGCAAGGTTTGATGACGCATCCCCGCATTATATCCCCTGATGATTTTGCTGATAGCCCGGGGTTGATCTCCGCAAGGAGAAAATATTGAAGCAAGACCGAAAGATCCCTGCTTTTTTAGAGTATGCTCATACGTCTTTTTCATACCTCGAATAGTAACCCAACGTCTCTATTATCTATTCCTCACGGGAATGGGAAAGTTGCTTCTCTATCATATTTAACAGGTCTTCAGTGATGCGCCTCCAGTGTTCCCTGCTTTCACAATTTTGCAACACTATACTAGAACGTCTCCGCAATGAAGGAAGGAAAAACTGTCCTTTCACCCTTCTTCGGGCTTCCCGGTCCGAGAGCCCTTTTTGACATATCCGCCTCACCCGCTCCTCTTGGTTAACTTCAACATAAATGATCATATCCAGCAAAGGCAAAAACCCACCTTCGTAAAGGACAGCACCATCAACCACCAATCCCTTTTCCTGTGTTCTGGCGATTATCTTCCTTGTCTCCTGCAATAAAAAAAGGTGAGTTATGCAGTTAAGGTGTAGAAGGTTTTTTCTCTTTTTGAAGGCGAACCAGCCCAATTTTTTTCTATCCAGGTTTCCATCCCGCCTGAGAATAACAGGCCCGAACTCCTTCAAGAGAGCTTTCCAAATACTTCCTCCCTTGCGGCTCAGTCGCCGTGCTTCATGGTCCAGATCCAGTATAGCCCAACCCCGGTTACCAAAAATATTCACAAGGGTTGTTTTCCCGGCGCTTGTCCCGCCTCCCACACCGATTACGGGGATTCGACCTTTTCGAGGTTTTACACCCTCAGTGAAGGTACATTTTCGCATACCGCTCAACCGGGCGCTTCCATGAAAAATCCGACACCATGGCATTATGGACCATCACATTCCACAAATCACGCTTTTCGTTAAAGACAGAAAGAGCTCTCTGGTAGGATAAAAAACAATCATCCGAACGATAATGATCGAATTGAAAACCGGTATTTAAAAGAGGGTTGAAAGGGTAGTCTACTACAGTATCGCTCAGACCGCCAACGCGTCTTACAAGAGGGAGCGTGCCATAGCGCATTGCGATCATCTGTGATATGCCACATGGTTCGAAGCGACTGGGCATCATCAATATATCAGAAGCGGCATACAATAAACGGGAAAAATGATCATCAAAGCGCAGAATCGCCCGTATATAAGAATATTTCTTTTCCAGTTCTCTCAAGGCATCCTCATAAGAAGGTTCTCCGACCCCGGAGAAAAACCATATACCTTCGGTACCAAAAAAATTGTCGGGGTTGTTTAACAGTAAATCCAAGCCCTTCTGTTCCACCAAACGTGATACGAGAGACACCAGGGGAAGGGATGACAACTTTTCTCCTTGCCCGGGAAAATATTGTTCCAGTAAAAATATTTTATTTTTTAATTTATTTTCCACTTTTCCAACCTCGTAGTGAAAGGGAATGGCACTGTCGCTGGCTGGATCAAAGCTCTCAGTGTCAATTCCGTTAGCCACGCCTACAACTCTTTTTCGCAGAGAAAGAGCCCGGATCAACCCGTCAAGCCCTTCACCAAATTCAGGCGTAGCTATCTCTTTAGAATACGTGGGACTGACTGTCGTGATGATATCCGAAAATACGAGACCTGCTTTGAGCAAATTCATATTTCCGAAATATTCTAAATATTCATGTGTGAAAAAATGCCCAGGTAAGTTTACCAACCGAAAAAGTTCTCTGCTCCCGATTCCCTGGTAAGCGAGATTATGTATGGTAAAAACTACTTTGCGGGGAGTACGTTGGTAGGATGGCCAGTACATTTTTACATAAGCGGCAAGCAATGCTGTTTGCCAATCACTACAATGAAGAACAAATTCTTCGCTTTGGTGCCGCACAATATGTTCAAAAACAGCCCGCGAAAAAAACATAAAGCGTTTCACATCATCGGGATAACCGTAAATAC
>SKXZ01000194.1 GCA_007128145.1 Candidatus Nitricultor lacus
CATATTTTCGAATATCCACACCTCTTGTGAGCCACCCAATCAAAATACCGAAAGGCATGGAACCAAGCAGGTAATTAAAAGGTACAATCCACCAGCCTTCCATAACTTCACTCTCCCACGCTAGAGAACACAAGCGTTCCGTTATGTCCTCCAAATCCGAAAGAGTTGGAAAGAGCGTTGTTTACACTTTTCTCCACCGCACGATTTGGTGCATAATTCAAATCACATTCCGGATCGGGTTCTTCAAGATTAATGGTGGGAGGAATTATTCCGTGATGGATGGTAAATATCGTAGCAGCGGCTTCAAGCGCTCCTGCAGCTCCCAACAGATGACCGGTCATAGACTTTGTGGAACTCACAATCAACTGGTAAGCATGTTTCCTAAAAGACTTTTTGATAGCCAAAGTTTCCATTTTGTCGTTCAGGGGAGTTGATGTCCCATGAGCATTAATATAGTCAATATCTTCATGCTTGAGCCCTGCATCTTTCAAAGCGAGATCCATAGCCCTGGCTGCTCCCCTTCCCTCAGGATCAGGTGCAGTTATGTGATAAGCATCACATGTGGAAGCGTATCCGCGAAGTTCCGCATACATCCGTGCTCCCCGGCGCACAGCACTGTCGTAATCCTCCAATATGAGAGCCGCTGCGCCTTCGGCCATGATAAATCCGTCTCGACCTGCATCGAACGGACGAGAAGACTTCGCTGGTTCGTCATTACGAGTTGAGAGGGCCTTCATCGCACAAAAGCCTCCCAGGGCCAAGGGTGTTATTGAAGCCTCGGATCCAACAGCAACCATCAGGTCCGCTTCCCCTCGTTGAATGATCCGGAATGCCTCACCCAGGGCATGCGTTGAAGCTTCACAGGCAGTGGAAACACAGTTATTCGGACCGCGGAGTTTCAGCTGCAGAGCGACGTTTGCCGCTCCCATGTTCACAATCATCATGGGAATGAAAAAGGGGCTGATCTTTTGCGGTCCTTTTCCAAGAAGAACCTGGTGTTGCTCCTCAAACGTAGTGATTCCACCAATACCAGAACCAAGTATCACCCCGGCCATATCCCGGTCTATTTTGTCTAAATCAATTCCTGCATCTTCAATCCCCAGAAGAGAAGCGCATACGGCAAACTGGGAAAACCTGTCCATCCGCCGCGCCTCTTTTCGGGAAATGAACTGTTCAGCCTGAAAGTCCTTCACTTCACCCACAACCTGGCTATTAAAGGGAGAGGGATCGAAGCTTCGAACCCGGTCAATTCCTGATACACCACTTAATAGAGTATTCCAGAATTCCCGGTTTCCAATTCCCACCGGACTTATTACCCCAACCCCGGTCACAACCACTTTTCTATCCAAGCCTTAAACCTCCTTTTTCTACCAACGGATAAGCGCCGAGCCCCAGGTCAGGCCCGCTCCAAAACCAACCAGCAACACCAGGTCACCTGCAAAGATTCGATTTTCTTCCCATGCCTCATTGAGAGCGATAGGAATGGAGGCAGACGAAGTATTGCCATACTTTTGTACGTTAAGGAAAATACGATCCCTTGGTATTCCAAGTCTTTTTGCGGCAGAATCTATGATACGTATGTTTGCTTGATGCGGGACAAAAAGATCCACGTCCTCAATAGGTACGCGGGCTCTTCGCAAGACTTCACGTGAAGCTTCCTCCATTATCTTTACTGCGAAACGAAAAACCTCATTACCGCTCATCTTTATGTAATGCAAACGACGCTCTATTGTTTCTGAGGTGGGAGGAATTCTTGACCCTCCTGCAGGAAGTTCTAAGAGTGGACCTCCCCTTCCGTCGGCACCCAAGTATGTCGCAAGCACGCCCGGTTCATCTGCTATGCCTAATACTGCAGCACCAGCTCCATCACCGAACAGAACACAAGTTGACCTGTCTTGCCAATCCACGATGCGTGAAAGTGTTTCCACACCGATAATGAGGGCTTTTTCTCCTCCTCCACCACGTAAATATTTTTCAGCAACGGAAAGTGCATAAACAAAACCGGTACACCCTGCTTCAAGATCAAAACACGCAGCTTTAGTAGCTCCCAGTTGATCCTGCAGAATACATGCTGTCGCAGGAAATGGCATTTCAGGGGTAACGGTTGCAACAATGATCACATCAAGCTCGGATGGTGACACCGAAGCTCGTTCAAGGGCAGTCCAGGCAGCTTGAAGGGAAAGTGTTGCGGCCGATTCATGGGGTTTAACAATTCTTCGCTCTTTGATGCCTGTACGGGCCGTTATCCATTCGTCAGATGTTTCCACCATTTTTTCAAGATCATTATTGGTGAGACGCCCCTCCGGTATTCCTGATCCCGTTCCCAGCACCTTTACACAGTGGCTTCTCAACCCCCTTCCCCCTTATTTTCAACGAGAGAAAAACCAATTTCACCTTCAACAACAACCTGCTCATTGACCCTCGCAATGCCTTTAATTTTACCCATCTGCTTGCGCATTCGTATGAGAGTTACTTCTATAACCAAAGTATCACCCGGAATAACCGGTTTCCGGAATTTGACGTTTTTCAATGATGTCAGATAGGGGATACGACCATGGTAATCTGCAAGATTCATCATCATTGTCGCTCCAACCTGAGCCATGCTCTCCAGTATCAACACACCAGGCATAACAGGCCATTCAGGAAAATGACCCTGGAAAAACCACTCATTCATGGTGACATTTTTTATCCCTACCGCCCTGCCATCTTCGATTGTGAGTATCTTATCGATGAGAAGAAAGGGATACCGGTGAGGCAGGATTGTCCGTATAGTACTTATGTCTAAATCCATTATTTAGCAACCTCCTGCATTTTGCCGCCTCCGAAAAGCGTTCTCCAGGAGAACTCATAAGCGGTGGGGGAAATAATACTTATCATAGCGCCGAAAAATTCAAGGAATATGGAATCCCGGTTTGCTATCACCAGCAGCTCCCATCATGCCGGTGATAATTTTTGACGCCTGTATTACTGTAACCAATCACCGGGAAATTGACAAGTGTACAGATTCTTTAGTAGTATTGGAAAACAAATTACGGTCGAAGGTGGTTTGAAAACCTATGATGATGCGTAGCATCAGGAAAAATTTACAGTTCGTCCTTATCATTGTGGTGGCGGCTTTCACGGTTACCATTTATTATGGATACGGAGGCCGGGCCCCCATGGGGCCGGGACAGGCGGAAGCAGCAGCGGTAGTAAATGATACTCCCATAACTTTCAATGAACTTAATGCAGCGTTCAGCAATATGATGTCCCAGTATGATCCTGGCATGTTGCAGGACATGGATGAAAGTACATTGATGTTTTTCCGTCGTCTGGTTCTGGAAAACTTGATCAACAACGAGCTGTTGTTCCAGGAAGCACAGTCACGAAGAATTCGGGTGCCCGATTCTGACGTAAACCAGCAAGTTGATCGTTTCAGAGAAAGCTTCCCCTCTACCGAGGACTGGAACCGGTTCTTGCGTTTTCAAGGCATATCCTTACGGGATGTGCGTGAAGCCTTCCGCAGACAACTCACGATTGAATACCTGGTTAACTCCCTTACCGAGGATATAACCATCCCCGATGAGGAAATTGAAAAATACTACATGGAGAACCAGGAAGCTTTTACCGTTCCATCCAGATACTTTCTCTATCAGATCACCGTTCCTTCTGATGAAGAAGCCCTGGAAATACGTGACAGAATCCTTGATGGAGAAGATTTTTCAGCCTTGGCGGAAGAATACTCTACAGACGCTTTTGCAGAGCGAGGGGGAGAACGCGGCTGGGTAAGTGAAATGTTTCTCCCTTCTCAAGGTAGGGATGTCATCATCGCCTTACAGGATGAAGGCGAGGTAACTGAAGCAATTGAAACCGAAAGTGGATTCATTCTTTATCAAGTAACTGAATACCAGGAGGAACAGGAAAGACCCTTTGAAGAAGTTGAAAACCAGATCAGGGAATTTCTTAAGGGAGAACAACAGCAAAACAGACTGGAACGGTTACTGGCCGAGTTGCGGGAAAACAGTGAAGTAGTTATTTCAGAAGCCCTGGTTCCGGAAACGCCGTTAGACGTCGAAAACGGGATTGATGAAACACTCATGGACGAAGATACAATTATAGAGTTGGAAGAGGATTTGGAGTTACAGCTTCCGCTCGATGAATAATGGGACTGGCTTAGGAAAGATTGATGTATCCTTCTCAAGGAATGCCAACTGAGTGGATGTTTTCTGGAGATACTTCTAAGAATAGAAGATGCTGAAAAATATAATTATCCTTTCAGTGATGGTTGCTGTTGTTTTTTTTGTTTTGCATTTTTTCTTATGGGGGTGGGTGGGCTCTCCCTCCCCTTTTCCCTCTATTCATTTTCTTGGACACAACCTCAGTGATTTCACCCCCCGCGATCTTCCCGTTTTGTTGAGTCTTGCCGAGCGTAATTGGTTCAATGAACCCCTGGAATTAATAATAGACGACAAAAGATTTCTTTTGGCTAAAAAAGATTTGCATCTTTCCTGGGATACCAGAGCTCTGCGCCGTCTCATAAAGCAAGCTGAAGCAAACGATATCATTTCACCAGTTATACAATATAATGAAGAAAAGATGCACACACAGTTACAGAATATCGCGAATTACACATATATATCACCACAAGACGCTTACCTTGAAAAAGGAATTGTCCATCCATCACTGCCCGGCAGAGCTCTTGACATAGAAAAAGCAACACATATCCTCCATAATGCTCTTTCAGAAGGACAATCTCGAGTAGAGCTTGATTGTTTTCAAACCTTTTCACCGAATATTGAAACAGCTGATCTTATGGTTGATCTTGGTTTTCCCCATCTTTTGGGATCGCATACTACCTGCCTTCAATCCCGTGACGAGGAAACTCTTTTCAACATTTCTAAAGCATGTTCTTCCGTTCACGGAGTTGTACTGGAAGCAGGTTCAATTTTTTCTTTTAATCAAGAGGTAGGTCCCGCTGAAAAGGAAGACGGATACCTGGAAACACGCATCGTTGTGAATGGAAGATTGGTCCCTGGATACGGTGGTGGAATATGTCAGGTTTCCTCAACTCTTTATAACACAGTACTCAAAAGCGGTGGTGAGGTGGTGGAGCGACATCCTCATTCCGGTTATTCCGAAACAACTTCGTATGTCCTACCTGGTTTGGATGCTGCGGTGAGTTATGGGCACCTTGACATGCGCTTCCGCTTCCCCCATCAACGTGTTGTAATACTGGCTTACATCTCCGGAGACACCCTGACCACTGAAATATGGGGCGAAAAAGAGGAGACATTGCAGAGAGACCTTTCCACCAAGTATGTTGATTTCCGAGACCAGGGAAACGGGGAAGGTATGCTGGAAGTGAGAACGACATCCCTTATCCGGGGGGAGATGGAATTTGAACACCGGGATGTGTATCGAATACCTTCAGATTTCGCTCTCACACTTATAGAAAAAAAAGAAATGGAATAATCTCAAAAAACCTTCAGGGGAATCTTCCCTGTTTTTGTCAGGGAGATTCCCCCTTCGCTGTTATCCGTATGTAGCTTTAATTCTTTCGAGATATTACTTCAACATCAAAGGTTGGCTGGTCACGGTATACTTCTCCCAGGTTCATATCTAAAACCCACTGGCTGCCATCGACTGTTCCATCCACATAACTCAGTATTTCTCCGGGCATATATGCTTTCACTGAAAGAGTAATGTTTCCCAGAAATGGCCGCACAGTATCCGCGCCCATTCTGCTTAAAGCTTCCCCCATTTCCTCTCCCCGGAGAGTGGATTGTAAAATTATAAGATCCTGCTCACTTGTCAATTGCGCTGTACTGCCCAAAAACTGGCGGGTAAACCGTTCAGCGCTTTCCTTGTCGGGGAAGTTCCACACCCAGGCAATAACATAGGGCGTTTGGTCCTTTTGTTCCTGTATCTGGACATATCTTTGCTCTTCCACACTCAATTTTTGGTATTCATCTATAGCCGCTTTGCGTAACTGGCTGAAAACGGTTGAATCATTTGTATAAATTGCTACTCTGGCAGCTGGGATTGACGCACTTGCATCAACCCTTATGGCTACCTCGACATCTGCACAACCTGTTAGGATAAAAACAAGCGCACTTGCTAAAAGTAAGAATAGATACTTCTTCATGGTAACCTCCCCACTCATGGACATATCATAGATTGAGAGTATGTTATCATAAAAAAAAGACAGGGGGTAGTTCACATGGCAACAATCATTTTAGAAGCTGTTAAAGGCAGGATTACAGCGGATATCAAGGGGGAGGCTGTTTCCTTTAAAAGCGGTGGAGCAGAGAGCTCCACAGGTTACTGGCCAACCGAGTATATTATAGCCTCTTTAGGGAGTTGCCTGGCTGGAACCGCTTTCGAGTACGCTCGCACGAAAAAGTACCCCCTCGAGAAAGTTACAGCCCGTATCAGCTGGGAAACGGCTTCCTCTCCGGCCCGTATCCGCCAGATAGCGATGGTTGTCACTATTGAAGGCGATGTGACACATGAAGAAAAAGAGCGTATTCTCCTAGCAAGCGAGAGGGCCTGCCTGGTTATGAATACCTTGCGACTTGGAGTTGAGGAAATCGAAACAACACTCTCTTAAGATTACCATATCTTTCCTCCTTCCATGGGGTCTTTCCCATTATGGAGAAAAAGAGGTGCAAGGTGATTTGTGGGACCATGCCCTTTTCCCAAAGGAAGGGCATGGGATATAACCAATTCCATGTACTGGCGGGCTTCTCTCACCGCTTGCACAATTGGCCGACCTAAAACTAACAAGGCACACAAGGCAGCTGAAAAAGTACAGCCTGTTCCGTGGGTATGAGGAGTATCAATGCGTTTCCCGGGGAAAGAATGGTAATTTTCTCCGTCAAACAATATATCTACCAGCTCGAAGCCTGTTAGGTGCCCTCCTTTCACCAAAACATTTCGAGGGCCCAAATCTCTTATGCGTCGACAGGCTTTTTTCATATCATCAATGGTCTCCACCTTTAACCCGGAAAGCATCGAAGCCTCGTGAAGGTTTGGTGTTACCAAATGCGACAAGGGAAGAAGATGCTGAGCCACGGTCACTATTGCTTCTTCCTTTAGAAGTAAATCCCCGCTTTTTGCTACCATAACCGGATCCACCACAACTTTCACGAGTCCAAGTGTCGATATTTCTTCGCTCACGACTTCTGCTACTTCTCTATTCCCAAGCATCCCGGTTTTTACCCCGTCAATACCGATGTCCTTCGCTACCGTCCGTATCTGTAAAGACACAAGTTCAGGGGAAAGGGGAAATATTGCTTCGACTGTTTGAGTATTTTGAGCCGTCACAGCAGTCACAGCACTCATACCGTAGACACCAAAAGCTGAAAATGTCTTGAGATCAGCCTGTATGCCGGCACCCCCTCCTGAATCTGATCCTGCTATGGTCATTACACGTTTCATTATTTCTCCTCTTTTCTTTCTTTTGTTCCAAAATGCTGCCAACCTGCCGGAAATGTTTTCAACTCATTGCCCCTCTGTTTTACCTTCCTCACCTTTTCAGCGACTATCTTTCCAACAACACTGATTTTCACCCCTGTTTTTTCTTCCAATTGTCTGCACAGACATGAAGCTTCACTCTCTTGTGCAGTAAAAATGAGCTCATAATCATCACCTCCGCTCAAGGCGAATGAAAGAGGATCAGATCCGGTTTCTTCACAATACCTCCTCATTGCATTTGAAAGAGGTAAACCATCCAAGTCAATCTCCATTCCGCAGCCACTCTGGTCAAGGATGTGTCCTAAGTCCTGGCAGAAACCATCAGAAATATCGATTAGAGCCCTTTCCTGCCCAGTCGAAGCAAGCATTTGTCCAACATTAAGACGAGGAGCTGGAGACCAGTATCGTTCCACCAGGAAAGGATACCGTTTTTCGCCCTCCAGGCCCCACCTTTTCAGCACCTCTAATCCCGCTGCCGCATCACCAAGCGTTCCTGTCACCATCACCAGATGTCCTGGTGCAGCGAAACGTCGTAGAAGTTGGGGAAACCCATCAACTTCTCCCACAACCGTAATATCAAGTATCAAGCTCTGCGAAGTTTGTGCAAGGTTTCCCCCCACCACGCTCACCCCAAAACGGTTGGATTCTTCCTGTACCCCTTCTGCGAACTCCAAAGCCCACTTTTCTTCTATATCACTTCTCCAGACACAGGATAAAAGAGCAAACAACGGCTTCCCCCCCATAGCTGCTATATCGCTGAGATTCACTGCTACCAACCTCCGTCCTACCCGATGAGGAGGGATCAAAGATGGAAGAAAATGTACACCTTCTACCTGGGTATCACATGTGAGAAGATAAGGATGTCCCTCACGACCTTCTACGACAGCACAGTCGTCCCCGATTCCAATCAACACCCTGCGCCCAGATGATAAAAAAATACGCTGCAACCGCTCAATAAAAGGAAACTCTCCTATTATCCCTAATGTATTCAATCCAGATGTTCCTCCCTACCCAGAAAAACTGGAATGCGTCTATTTCTTATTCATAATCTCTCTAAACCTTGCCGCTTGAGAGCGCGGAGAAGGTGAACCAACAACAGACTTTATAACCGCTACACCAGCAACACCGCTTTTTAGAACCTCTCTGACATTATCAGGGGTTATGCCCCCAATTGCCACAACAGGTATTGTTACTGCGTTTTTTACCTGCGCTAAGAGGTCTGTTCCAACCGCCTCGCCGGCATCAGGCTTTGTGTTCGTTGTAAAAATTGGACCAACGCCAAGGTAATCTGCTCCTTCCTTCTGGGCTCGTTGGGCGCTTTCTGCATTGTCGCAGGATGCGCCTATCAGAAGATGGGGTGCGATGCGCCGAACAACGGGAACAGGTAAATCGTCATCACCGAGATGCACACCGTCCGCTTCGCAAGCAAGAGCCAGGTCAACCCTGTCATTAACGAAAAACAACACTCCCTTTTCCCCGGCAATCCGGCGTAACGTCATTGTTTCGTCAAAAAGAATCCGCGTTGGAACTAATCCTTTCTCCCGGTATTGAATGGCAGTTACACCACCTGCAATGACTTCTTCTGCTATTTCAGCCATGGAACGTCCTTGCTGACTCTTCCGGTCTGTAATAACATATAACGATAGATTCAAATATTTTTTACCTCCACTCGTAAAGATTTAAAAAAATCACTCTCTTCCAGTGAAAACATGGTATCAAAAAGAGCGGAACGAAAAGTGCCAGGTCCTTTTCCTAACAAAGCGGCCTTTTCGGCGACTATGCCAAAAAAAGCAAGCGCCGCGGTGGAGGCGATAAATACATCATTTTCTACCGCTGCAAATGCGGCACATAGCGAACTCACCATACAACCGGCTCCTGTAACCCTTTTCAATAGAGGATGACCGTTATGTATCATAGCCATTGCTTTCCCGTCACTCACATAATCTATTGCACCAGTCGATACTGAGACGCACCCAAAAGTAAGACTTGCTTGAATTGTCAATTCTGCTACGTTATGGTACTTCCCCCCTGCTTCAACACCTCTCATGCGGGAACAATGTCCCAACAATGATGCCATTTCGCCGGTATTCGCACGCAATATTCCAATTCTCACTTCTCTGAGAACCCGTAAAGCATTGTCTGTACGGTACCGGGTCGCGCCGGCACCGACAGGATCCAACACCACGGGTAAAGAGTGCGCATTAGCCGCCTGTCCAGCTTTTACGGCACTTTCTATCAAACTCGTGGTAGGTGTACCCAAATTAATCACAAGTGCCTGCGCTTGAGAAACCATTTCTTCCACTTCGTTGGTGGAAATAGCCATAACTGGCAAAGCTCCCACAGCGAGCATGGCATTGGCGCTATCATTGGCTACAACATAATTTGTAATATGATGGATGAGAGGTTCCTTGTTTTTAACCCTGCTTCGGACCGCTCCCAAGGCTGACAAGATATCTCCGCTATCCTCAGGCAAAGGGCGAGTCAGCAACGGTCATACCCCTGTTTTCCTGTACATGCCCACTCTTCCAGATCAGCCCACCTCCTCAATACCCGGATAAGCAGAAAACCAATTATGGACCCCGGAATACTACTGGCTAAAAAAGCAGTCTGAAAAAAAAGAAACGTACCACCTGCCCCAACCATGGGTGCCACTAATAAGGCACTCAGGGTTGCTCCTACTGGACCTGTACCCACCGGCTCTGTCAAGGCAGCCAAGTCATTTTTGATCAAACGATAAAAAATACCGGCTACCACGACACCGGGAATACCACCAGGTAACGCAAATATTGTTCCGGTTCCCAACATAATTCGTATTATACCTGCTATAGTAGCAGAAACAGCTCCATACCATGGACCGAGTACAATTGCTGCCACAACATTTACGGTATGTTGGAAAGGAAATACTCGTGTCGGACCCACAGGAAAACTTATGCCTGATACAAGAACCGCAATGGCAGCAAAAAGAGCTGTAAAAGACAATACTCTTAAGGAGATACCATTGTTTCTCATTTTTTCCACCTCCAAACCTGCATAACATATTTTGCTGCCTAAAATTTCCAGCTATCGAAAAGAGAAAAAAACCTTTTTTTAAATGAGCAGAATAAAAAAAACCGCCTCCCAGCTATGAAATGGAAGGCGGTTTTTAAAACAACCGTCTCCCTACGCTGGAATTACCCAGATCAGGTTCGATGGGTCGAGAGCTTACACTCTCCTCTCAGCCCCGCTCTAGGAGCTCCCCAGGGAATAGCCTGTATTTTTACTGAATTTTACCATATCTTTTTTACATGGTCAAAAGTTTTACAGTAATGACAGCCTCAACCGAATACACGGTAAGCGTATTCTTGAGCTATGCGCCTGTATGCACAATATAATTCTGTTACATTTACCTTGGGGTCCAATACAGAAACAATAGGTATGCCAATAACATCAGGAGCAAGTTGATCCATGATTTTTGTAAAGTCTTCGATTGATTCATTTTCGTCATGATCATCCATGAAAAAATAAATAACCTTTCCAGCTAAATGGCGGCGGAAAGCCTTTAAATCGCCCTTCGAATACCGATAGGAAACATTGATTCCTCGTAAGCCGGAAAGGGAAGCGTAATTTTCCGTACAGGGGTTCGGTCCACAATTATGCAAAAGACCACCACCGTATTTGTTGAGTATCTGTTCAAGAAATGGTTTTTCAATTTTCTCAAAATAATTCCCGGCATACATGGAACTTACATCTGAACTCACGTGTCCTTTTACCGGACACCAGTACCAAAAAAAATCAAAAGTTGTATATCTGTCCACAGAGCCGGTTTTCTTTATCATAAGATCGGTGAAAGTAAGAATGGATTTTGTGATCTTTCCAAGCAGTATTCCGAGCAAAGGATCCTCATCAAGAAGCAATTCAAACAACAGTGAACTGCCCAAAAGATCCATGGCGACCCCTATGGGACCGTTAAAGTCAAGTCCCGAAATATATACCTTCCCGTTGGTTACCTGCAGACAGTTTGAAGCTCTTTTTAGGTACTCATATGCAAGACCTCTGGAAAAATCAGGTTCCCATGTATTCCCCAGAATGATCTCCAGCTCGTCTCTGTCGGCCACCCGTGGTTTCTCAATCCCGGGCGTTTGTTCAGGATTATCTCCTAAAAACACTTTCCCACCAAATGCCTCGGCTATTCCCACACATCCTACATCCAGGAATACTGTAGGAATATAATCATCGGGTAAACACTCAAGAGAACGATAGAGAGAAAATATCCTGTTTTGAAGCTGAAAGAAACCATCTTCAAACTCCTGCTGATAGGTTTTTTCCCAGGGTACCCAATCCACTGACATAACTACAGGAATATGATCGACAGGTTCATAATTCCATACTTTACGGATATTTTCCTTTCTTTCGGCTACCAGGTTTTCTTTCTCGTCCAAGAGCAACATGAGCTCTTCAAGGTATTTCAAAAGCATCAACTCCCTGGCAGATCTTTTTCAAAGTCTTGAATAATGCTTGCCATTCTTTCTTCTGCATGAGCGCTGATACCCCATGCCGGCGGGGTAGCAAGGATCCTTCTCACCTGCTCCCTGGCTGAAATCAGGACATCCTCCCTGCTATCTGCCCGGCACCGTTCGTAGTTATCGTAAACCGAAAGGCGGGGTTCATAGAATTCCCCACTACGCAGGTTGGCTAACGTTGATTCAGCCATAAGGTAGCTCCCCTGGGGACCGGTTGCCTGGATCTCTTCAAGGTTAAGGGTCTTTTCCGTTACATCCATCCCCTGCCGCAGGCGGCGGATCATACCGATAATCTCTGCGTCCATCACCAGTTGTTCCAAGCTGACCGTCAGGCCGGTGGCGAACATACCGGCGTTAACGATAAGATGGTTTCCTCCCATAGCGGAGCAGAAGGTACTTAGCGTTCTTTCCCATGCGTTCTGCTCGTCATGGAAATGAGAATCCGCATTAGGTGCAGTGGTATGGGAAGGCAGACGGTAAAACCTGGCCATCTGGGCGCCGGCAATGCGCAGAATATCGGTTTCCGCTGTGCCGATAACCGCACTGTTACGTTTCATGTTGTAACCGGTCCAGGAACTCGCGTACACAACCGGGGTTCCCGGTTGGATCAACTGGGAAAACACGATCCCGGAAAGACACTCGGCGTTATGCACTGCCAAAAGCCCGGCCAAAGTGTAAGGAGCCGACACCCCTGCCATAGGTTCGGGAAGAACTGCCAGGGGTATACCACGCCGGCATACTTCCAAGAGGGCCTCCGCTGCTCCCTCCTCCCAGAAGAGTGGACTGGTGGGAGAGAGCTGGCTCACCAGGAAGGGTTTCTCCCGCAGGTGGGGTATGATAGATTCTGCCATGTCGAAAATAGCCGCGTTTACACGGGCGCTTTCAGAGGAAAAGAACACTGGCTTTGAGGAAAAGCGGAAGGATGCCCGGGCGGCGTGGAGGAGGGTGGAAGCAGGAGGGGTGTCCTGAGGCATGAGAGGAAGGCCCACCAGGTCGATGTCGGGAAGAGCATGGGCGATCTTCACGAAGCGCTCCACATCCTCTACCGTGGATTCACGTCGCAGATTTTTTTCCATGTCGAGAATAAACACCGCATTGTGCCCGCAGGCATAGAGGGGTTCTCCTTCACCGATGACATACTGCTTCTCCCCACTTATATCGTAAAGGGAAAAGTGTGCAGGAACGGTTTTGAGTGCTTTCTCGAGAGCGGCGCGATGAATGTATACCCTCCTATTCTCCTCATCCACCCGCAGTCCCGCCTGATCGAAATAGTCACGCATTTTTCTACTGAACACTGCCACACCCGTGTTCTCCAGGATATCTGCACTTGCCTGGTGTATGAGGTAAATATCGTTTTTCGACAACACTTCCGCTTGCTGCAGTTTCAAGGATTTTCCTCCTTTGTAAATGCAGTGAGGAGTAAGGAGTGAGGAGTAAAAGGCCCCACTTCTTACAGTTCACGGCTCATTATTTCTCTTGTCTTGCGAGCACCACCGATAGGCGGTGCGTGGCAATCTATGTTTTTTGCGTGCACACAAGCATAGACTGCCGCGTCGCTTCGCTCCTCGCAGTGACGGGCTAAAAAATTCTGAATACTGATTTACATCTTCGATGCCGAAACATATGTGGCAGGGGAGCTCTTTCGATTTACGACTGTAGGCACCACGCTGTATGCCGAAACAACTTGATAAAAATTACCACCATCAGGATATGTCGGGCTTTCCCTCGCATTGCAGGCTAATGCTCCCGCAAGCGGGCGAAAACTTCTTTAAGAGATATTTCATTATTCATAGTCGGCCAATATTCAAGCCCGAAATGCTCTTCATTGCCAAGTCGGTCGAGCGCTTCCAGAATCCCAGGATAATTCAATTCTCCAAAATAATGCTCATGACGGCCTGGTACACCAGCCGAGTGAAAATGACCAATGAACTCTATATTTTTTTCTATGGTATCTATGATATTGCCTTCCATTATCTGCATATGATAAACGTCGTAGAGCACCTTGACATTAGGATTTTTCACTTCTTTTACAATACTGAACGCAAGAATAGAGGAATCCAGAAAGTACCCCGGGTGATCAACTTTGGAATTCAAAGCTTCAAGACAAAGAATCACTCCTTCTTTTTCAGCGATAGGACCCACCGCAGATAAATTCTCGATGATTCTGTCCACCTGTTTTTTATGGGGTAATCCATCATCCTCCCCACTTAATAATATGACCTTTTTACATCCAAGTTCTTTCACTGAAAGCAGGGACTTCTCAAAGTGGTCGACATATTTACTAGTTTCTGCATGAAGGCGAACGTCACCCCAGGGATCCTCCAGGGTACATATAGCAACACTCATACCCAACTCATCACAAACATTTTTCACTAAACGACGATCCTTCTCAGCAGGGTCCCAAAACTCCACAGCGGAAAAACCCAAATCATTAACTTTACGGATCTTCTCTACATCATCCATTCCCTCAAAAACCGGTTCGATACATACTGAAAATTTATTCATAGTTGGTCCCCTTTCTTAATACTCTTTTCTTACAAGCTCCGCCTTCACCTGCAGTAACGTTCCAGAAATGTCTTTTGCAAGCCCTGCATACCCCCTGTCAGGATGCGCAAATACGAATCAATTGCAAAATACAAGGTGCCCTTCATTTCCTCTCTCGAGCCGAACGTACCCTTCTCAACCTCGGGTGGGAAGAGAACGTTCTTCGCCAAATAATTTTCGATAGTATCTTTCACTTCCTGGAAAAACATTTCCGTAAGTTCTCCCCCCAGTATAAAGATGTCAGGATTTAAAACTGCAGTAATGTTCACCGCCATCATACCCACCTGGTGAAAAACAGGATGAAGCAGGTTTCGTACCCTCGGATCTTTCTTGTTGAAATATTCGATCATTTCTAATTGTAATTCTGAATTGCTCTTCTCTTTTATTCCGAAGGTAGATCGAAATTGGTCCAATACATAATTCACAGAGAGGCGGGACTCTAAAAAAGGTATCTCGTGAATATTTAGCGCATGATTCATTTCTTTATCTGAAGTGCAAGCCATATATCCGACCTCACCTGCCGCCCCCTGAGAACCACGGTATACCCTCCCTTCCAAAACCAAACCAGCGCCTATCCCTTTTCCTAAATGAAGGTATACCAGGTTTTTTATATTTTCCGAAGAACGGACTATATTTTCCGCATATGCTATCGCGACAACCTTATCAAAAACCAATATTGGACAGCTGAACACATCTTCAAAAGAAGTGCGAACATTTTTCCCTTCCCAGCCTGCTAAACCTGAAATCCTACCTATCTTATGTATAGTATCAAGTTCCTGGTCATAAATACCCGGGATGCCAATTCCCATGCAGCGCAAATGAATGCCCTTTCCGGTTGATTCTCCAACTGTACTATTATTTAACAATTCCTTTATATGCAAAGCGAGCCGGGATGGAGTAGAAAGCTTCTTAGGTTCAATTCCTTTTTCCATTACAGTTTTTCCTGCCAGGTTACCGACACAGAATTGAGTTTGAGGCCCGGGAATCAAACCTCCGACTAAAGAAGTGTCCGGGTTGAACGCCAAAAGTACTGGACGCCTTCCTCCACGCGAAACACCGGAAGAAACCTCTTGCACTATTCCCTGCATCAAGCACTCTCTGATAATATGGGACACAACCGCTGGACTCACCGATGCTAAACGTGCCAGATCTCCACGGCTGAGAAGATCATATTTTACCAACAGGCTTAAAATCTTAGCCCTATTGGATTTTTGCATATCTTGATGTTTCAACTTTTTGTTGCCACTCCCCGATACGGATTATTACAGGTACGCATTTGAAACTTTACGGAAGGCCTCAACAATAAGCTCACAATGGTGTGAAGATAACTGGGGAGGTATATCGAGGTGTACAGACCTATCAAGTAATTCCAGAGTCTGCGGGCACATATCTGGAGAGTACTCCGGAGTTTCCCCTTCATGGTAGTGACAGGTGTAGGGACAACCTTCAGGTGTGGCTGTCCATTTTTTCATTATCATCTCCCAATGCGAATAGACATGCCAATCAGGTACACCCTGGTTAAAAATGGAATTCGCTTCCACACCTTCGGCACGCAAAGTGGTGGCAAATTTTTCTGCAAGTGAAGGATTATCCAGAAATATAATAAGTGCTATTGCTGTATCACCTTCACTGTCGTTAAGACGCCTGAATTCAATTCCCGGTATATCCGAAATACCTTCTTTGATTATTGCCTTGTTTTTTCTCATTTGAGCAAGCAACGTATCGAGTTTTTCCAGCTGAACCCTCAGTACCGCCCCTGTAAGTTCTGACATACGGTAATTCACACCAGGAAAAAGTTCGCCTGCATAGCGAGCAGTTTGAAACCGTTTTGCAGGTCCCCCCGGCCTCCAGCATGCCGCAGTGTCATGGTACTCTTGTGCACGGTCGTACAAAAGCTCATCATGAGTAGTGATCATGCCACCTTCACCAGCTGTTATAATTTTATGAAATTGAAAACTGAAGGCATTGCAGTCGCCGAAGCTACCTAGCATCCGGTTCTGATAGCTGCCCCCACATGCTTGGGCAACATCTTCTATCAACGCTATTCCACTCGATCGCGTAATCTCGAGTAATGCCTCCATGTTGCATGGAGCTCCCCTCATGTGCACGGCTATGATGGCTTTAGTTTGGGGGGTGATCTTTTTTTGCACATCAATTGGATCAAGGGTGAGGGAATCATCGACTTCCGCAATTACCGGTATAGCTTTAGCAGCAAGAATTGCGGCACAAGAAGCAAAAAAAGTATAACCGGGGACTATGACTTCATCGCCCGGTCCTACACCCAAGGCCACCAGCGAAGAAATCAGTGCTGATGTACAGGAATTAACAGCAAGAGCATATGGCGTACCAATTTTCCCGGCAAATTCTTCCTCGAGCATTTTTACCTTTGATGGGTGCTCCTCCGGTCCATAATAACGAAATAAATACTTATTATCCAATACTTCCATAACCGCTTGTTTTTCCTTCTCACCGATTTCCAAGCCTCCCGGAAACATGGGAGGAAGAACGCCTTTCATAACAGGTTCTCCTCCATCAATAGCAAGTTTTCCATAGTCACTTTTATTCATTTATTTTCCTCCCTTATAATTCTAAATACTGAATATTACATAGTTTTTATTTTAAAAAAATAAAGTAATATGTCAAACATGCTGCATACCAACTTACGCTGTGAGTTTTTTAAAAAATACCTTGAGTAAGGAAAGTTTTTGAATAACAGTACCTGTTACTGTTATAAGAAGCCCTGGTTTCATGACTTGCCAGCCGGCATAAGGCAATCCCTACCCCGGTTGGTTCACGCATCTCTTGCAAAAACACTTAACGTCGATAATGGGAATAAACTTTCGTGAATGCTTTCACCATCATTTCAATGTGACGATCTTCGTATACAGGATGTGCAGGAAATGAAAAAGTCCTTTCTTCCAACCATGCGGCATTAGAACACAATGTATCACTGTAGGCTATTGACGAAGGATCGGTATATTCTTTTGAATGAAAGGGAAAGCGTGCATGCCCGAAACCATTGTGCTCCAGAAAGGCTCTTTCTTTATACATCTGAGGCCACAATACGGGTACCACTGGAACCCCTTCTGCTTCAATGGCACTCCAGAATTCTTTTATAGAACAGGTAATTGCATCAGTATTAATCACCAAAGGAAAGAGCCAGAAAGATATTTCCTTTCCCTCTTTGCCATGAGGTGGAAGATAAAGAACCGCTTCGTGCCCGGAGAATACCTGGATCAACTGTTCTCCAATAGCAATACGCCGTGGTTTGTTCCACGAATCAAAGCGTTCGAGTTCACACAGACCAACAATAGATTGAATCTCCGTAAGTCGGTAATTGTACCCCACCCGTTGATGGATGTAGAATAATTTTTTTTCAAGCTCCAGAAGGCGTAATCTTTCCCTTACATCATAACCGTGGTCACGAAATGATCGAGCTTTCCAGGCTAAATCTTCATCATCAGTAACTATGCATCCTCCCTCGCCAGCAGTAGTGAAATGCTTTGACTGGCAAAAACTGAAACACCCCATGTGTCCGATACTTCCAACTTTTTTCCCTTGATATGTACTGCCGTGAGCTTGCGCACAATCCTCAATCACCACCAATGAATGTTTTCTGGCTATGTCAAGCAATTGTTCCATATCAGAGGGAGTGCCGTAAAGATGAACCGGGAGAATTGCACGAGTCCGCGAGGTTATCTTTCTTTTTACATCTTCCGGATCGATTGTATGCGTTTCCTTCCGAACATCTGCAAAAACCGGTATAGCACCCGCCTGTAAAACACAAAAGGCCGAAGCGATAAACGAATATGAGGGAACAATTACTTCATCTCCAGGACCGATGTCACAAGCTGCCAGCGCTGTATGGAGGGCTGATGTTCCATTTGAAGTGGAGATTCCAAAAACTGAACCACAATAATCAGCCCATTTCTTTTCAAATTCTATTCCCCTATCCCCAGTCCAATAGTTGACCAATCCATTTTCCAAAGGTTTCAATGCTTCTTCTCGGCTTTTTTTTGAAAATGATGGCCATCCGGGGAAAGCTTCAGAACATACAGGGTCTCCTCCCAATTTCGCCAACTTCTCAGCCATTACACTTACCTCCTTATTTTTATCAGGGGTAGATACCTCGAGCCCTTGTAGCTTCAGCAACGCGGGAAACCGCAATGAGATAGGCAGCTTCACGCATAGAGAGAGAACGTCTTTGCGCTTCACCGGCTACTGATCGATAGCTGCACTCCATAATATCTTTTAATTGAGAATTTACCTCCGACTCACTCCAGAAATACGACTGTAAACCCTGGACCCATTCGAAATAGGAAACAACGACACCTCCGGCACTCGCTAAAATATCTGGAATGACCATAATTCCTTTCTCCTGCAATATGGTATCCGCCTCAGAAGTCGTAGGACCATTGGCAGCTTCTACCACAATGGCACATGACATCTTCCTCGCACGTTCAGGAGTGACTTGGTCTTCCAATGCGGCAGGAATGAATACTTCACAGGGCAGAGAAAAAATCTCCTCCTCTTCGATTTGTTCACAGTCGGGAAATCCAGCTACTGTATGGTTTTTTTCCTCGTGTTCCTTCAATGGGATCAACGGCAGCCCATCCTCCCTGTATACAGCACCTCCTACATCTGCAATTCCTACCACTTTGCATCCATACTCATCCTGTAAAATACGGGCGGCCGGATAACCTACTTTTCCATAACCTTGCAATACCACTCTTGCTCCTTTGAGTTTGAGTCCGATGTCTTGGGCTGTAAAACCCGTAACATTGGCTACCCCACGACCAGTGGATTCGATCCTGCCCTGAGAACCCCCTACAATGAGGGGTTTTCCCGTTACAACAGGAAGGACTGAATATCCTTTATTCATGCTGTAAGTATCCATTATCCAAGCCATTATCTGGGAGTTTGTATTCACGTCTGGAGCTGGAATATCCGTTTCCGGTCCTAACAAAAGGTTAATTTCGGTTGCAAAACGTCTTGTCATCCGTTCGATCTCAGGGTGAGAAAGGTCGTTAGGATCACACACAATTCCTCCCTTTGCTCCTCCAAAGGGAATATTGACCACGGCGCACTTATAAGTCATGAGCATGGACAATGCTCGTATTTCATCCAGATTCACTTCTGGATGATAGCGCAAACCACCTTTGGCCGGACCACGGATAATGTTATGATGTACACGATACCCATGAAATATTTTTGGATCTCCTCCATCCATTAATACCGGGAAAGAAACAATAAGTTCGCGTTTACAATTATTCAGCATTTCCACAAGGTAAGACTCAATTGACAGGATTTCAGATGCCCGTTGAACATTTTGCTGAATATCTTTTAACAGAGGGGACGGGTTTGCTTCAGAATAGATCATAGTGTTTTTGTTTTCTCCTTTCAGATCCACAGAAAGTATCTTATACCAGATCAAAGATGGATTACAAACTATTACCCTCAACCGTATCGGTATAGAGAATAAGAGTACCAGAAAAATGAGATCATACAAAATTTCCTTCACCAGGAAATGCTCCTGGAAGATAACGTATGCATGTACGTGCGCGGTTTGTTTCTATTACAGAAGCTACATCAAAACGTATATCAGTATAATGAACATTCATTCAGAAAAAAAAAAAAAAAAAAAGA
>SKXZ01000143.1 GCA_007128145.1 Candidatus Nitricultor lacus
AATTTGATCATTATGGGTGTTGACGCGATAAACTTGACCGCAGTTACACCTTCCAGTGCTGAATACTCCTGTCGCCTGGCAAACGAAGCCGGTATCCCCATCCAAATTACAGAAAGCGGGATTGCCGAAGGGGCAGGAAAGCCTTTTGCCGACATCGATTTCAATTGGTTCGATGTATATTACACGGTAGCTCACAGTCTTCGTGAGGATGTTCCCGGTGAGCTCAAAGTGGTATGGATCCAGGGATTTGCCGGAACACCCCCCGTGATGCAGGGCATCCAGGGTTTCATGGAAACCATTGAAGATCTGGATGGGATCAGTTTGGCTACCGATGTTCAATACGGTGACTATGCGACAGCTCCCTCTTTAGATATCATGAAAACTCTCGTTCAAGCGGGAGTGGATTTCAATGTTGCAATGGGTGCTTCCCAGGAAATCACTGAAGGGATCATCCAGGGTTTACGTGAAGAAAACGTGGATCTTGAAGAAGTGACTATTGTTTCTGTCAATGGTGGCCCTATGGATATCGAGAATCTCAGGAGAGGGTACTTGGATTTTGTCTTAAGTCTGTCTCCAGGCCTCCATGGTATGATCTGTGCTCAAAACCTTATTAATTATATGAAAGGTGAAACATACCAGGAGAAAAGTTATTCACCGATCGTATGGTGCTCACAAGACGATTGGGAAGAGACTTTGATTCCCTGGTATTTGGATGAATCCTGGTTCCCGGTTGTGGAAGAATTTGTTGAGACCGGAGAATATGTGCCTGAACTGAGGAGTTAAAAGCTGAAGAATGAAAGAAGAGGGAAATAACCATCTCCCTCTTCTTTCATTGCAGGGGAGGATCGAATAGGTGGGTAGATACGAAAATATATTGACCACCACAAAGTTATGTAAGAATTATCCAGGTGTACGGGCACTTGATTCTGTGGATTTTGACCTTCGTTACGGTGAGGTCCATGCTCTTGTGGGGCAAAATGGAGCCGGTAAATCAACCCTCATAGAGATCATTGCAGGATCGATACACCCTGATTCAGGTTCAATATCCTTTGATAAAGATTCCTATGTAAGCTTCGACCCATGGCAGTCTATTGCCCTCGGCATACAAACGGTTCACCAGGAAAACCAACTGGTAGAAGAACTCACCGTTGCTGAAAACATGTATCTTTATGATCTTCCGACCAGGAAAGGCGGAATTGTTCATTATGGCGATTGTATCCAGAGGGCGAGCCAACTCATGAAAGACCTGGGGATGGATATCAAGCCGGAAAAGAGGGTAGCGAATCTCTCATTTGTGAAAAAGAAGCTTATCAGCATCGCAAAAGCATTCACGCGGCCTTTGAAGCTATTGATATTGGATGAACCAACTGCTTCCCTGGATGGTCATGGGAAGGATATTCTATTCCGGGTGATCAAAGAGCATAAGGTCAGAGGTTTAAGTGTTATTTATATTTCCCACAACCTCTATGAAATATTTGAGATTTGCGATCGAGTAACTGTACTCAAAGATGGCAAAAAAGTAGCCACACACAAAGTTAAGGATGTATCCATGCGTGATGTGGTTCGGAATATGATAGGGAGCTCTCAATCAACGTTGTATCGTAGGGATAAGGGTGTGAGCCCTCCCCCGGGAACAGAGGTGCTTGAAGTCGAAAAGTATAGCCGGAAAGATGTTGTCCACAATGTTTCTTTTCAGGTCAGAAAAGGAGAAATATTTGGTTTGGCCGGCTTGGTTGGCTCGGGGCGGACCGAATTGGCGCGCTTGATCTTTGGCCTCGACCCAAAAGATTCCGGACGGCTTCTGTACAATGGTCAGGAAATAACACCAAAAAATTCTTATGATGCGATACGAAAGGGTATTGGGTACCTGACGGAAGATCGTAAAGGTGATGGATTGTTGTTGTCACGCCCTGTAGTGGAAAATGCCAGTCTCGTTGCCCTGGCTAAAGATAAAAATGTGTTTTTACCTTTGCCGAGGGAGCGTAGGGACGTGAATACAATTTCGAAACAATTGAACATTAAAACGCCGACAATAGAACAGTTGGTTATTAATCTGAGTGGGGGGAACCAGCAGAAAGTGGTGATCGCTAAATGGCTGCTGGCGGCTTCGGAGATACTGATTATCGATGAACCAACCGTGGGAGTCGATGTGGGAGCCAAGGTGGAAATATATCGCATGATTGATGAACTTGCCCGCCAGAGGAAGAGTATCATCATGATTTCATCGGATAATCCCGAGCTAGAGGCGGTATGTGACCGTGTCGGTGTTATGCGGAACGGTGAACTGGTTACCGTTTTAGAAGGGGATGAAGTGACCGAGGAGAACATCCTGCATCATACCATTGGCGTGTTCGATGAGATGGAGGTCAAGTAATGAAGAGATTTACTTCGTTCTTCATGGGAAAAGGTCCCATTGGTCAATCACAAATTCTTATAATATTAATTTTTATTATTGTCATTGTCGCGACATTGGTCAATCGCCGCTTTGTACACCCCCAAAATATCATTAATATATTTCAGCAGATCGCGATTCTTGGAATTGTTGCCAGTGGCGTGGGAATGTTACTGGTTTCAGGGCATATTGATATATCTGTCGGCTCCCAGGTTTCCTTGATGGGCGCGGCGTTTGCCATGATGATTCAAAGAATGCTCGCTCTGCCGGGGGGTGAGGTAGAATCATGGCGGCAGTTTATGACCTATCCCGTGGCGATTGGGCTTACTTTCGGGTTCGGTTTTTGCCTGGGGCTTGCTAACGGTATCACGGTTGTGAAGTCAAGGGCTTCTTCATTCATAATAACTCTCGGGTTTATGTCCGCTTATCACGGCCTTGCTCTTTTAGTAACCGGTGGTGCTTCTTACATGCTTTTCGGTCGGTTTGAGCTTTTGGGACGTGGTCGGGTTTTCTTCTATATACCTGTATCAATCCTTTTTTTCTTCGGTATTGTCATTGTGGCCCACATCATATTGAAGTATTTTCGCTATGGCAGGTTTTTGTATGCCATCGGCAGTAACAGGAAAGCGGCGTATGTTTCCGGGATCAACACCGACCGGGTGATTATCAAAAGCTATATAATGGTGGGCCTACTGAACGCGCTTGCTGCGATCATCCTCATTTCCAGAGTCGGAACGGCTCTTGCCACCACCGGTGATGCGTACGCCCTTGATGCTCTGGCTGCGGTGATAGTTGGGGGTGTGGCATTGACGGGAGGGAAGGGAGGTGCACTGAACGTATTTTTAGGGGTAGTGCTCATCGGGCTGATCGGGAATGCTCTCATTATCATGAATGTCAATCCCTACGTAAGAGACCTGGTCATCGGCCTCATAATTATAATTGCTGTTACCTTGAGCCAGTTATCTGAAAGACAATCTTAAGGGAGGAGAAATTTATGGAAAAACGAACGCTGTTGAATACGATCAAGGGATCAAAATTTGAAAACTTTTTTCCCGGAGCTTGGGATCTGAATAAAATTGATTGGTGTTGCAGCCGGAAGCCCGAGGAAGTCTATCAGAAAGAAGAATGGTGGCATCAGGATTTTCAACCTGTCGGTTGCCATACACTGGAAGATTTCAACGTAATGATGGGTCACGAAATAGCCTTCCAGATCAAAGCTGCCAAGGAAGAAGGAAGGGATATCGCACTGGTTTTATCCGTTGGTCCCATGGGAATGTATCGCTGGGCGGTTGAATTTCTCAAACGTTGGAATGTCGATTGTCGGCATGTTCATGGGTTTAACATGGATGAGTGGTCCGATGAAGAGGGCAATACGCTTCCTCCCGAAGATTCGGGGTCTTTCCGCAACGCCATGGATACATCCCTGTACGGACCGCTTGGTGATCTCACAGTTCCCGAAAACCAACGCCATTTTGCTACCCGTGATGAGTTGCCCCACTACGAGGAACAGATAGGGGAATTACGGGCAAAAGGCGCGAAATTCGTGGTCATTTACGGTATAGGTTGGGTATTCCATATAGCATTCTGGGAACCGCATTTTGCCGAAGATTATACCAACATGGAGGAATGGTCTCGAGAACCTTTTCGAAAAGCCGCCCTTCTTCACCCTCTGACAATCATACAAAATTCCATTACTAGTTTCAGGAGCCGTATTACTCTTGTGCCTGTCCGGGCGAATACGATCGGGCCGGGAATCTTTCTGAAGGCTGATTATACCATTGGGGGAGTCGATGGATATCTTCCATGCAGAAACATGATGTATCAGGCACAAGCACTCTGGGTTACATTGAAATACGGACCCGACATGTGGATACCGTCTTCGGTGATGCCCCGTTTGCCAGGGAAACTGTTTTTTGTTGAGCCTCTGGCTGGTCCCTTGGTTCCGGAAGTGAATTGAGGTGTGATCGTCCTTGGAATGTGACCTTTTACTGTATGGAGGTAAAATTGTTACCGAGACACACTCTCTCCCCAGGGGTTATGTAGCGATCACGAATGGTCAGATTGCTTCAATAGGAAGAGATTGGGGAGAGATCAAGGCTTTTGAGAGCCTCGATGTTGATGGGAAGATAGTTGTGCCTGGTTTTATCGATATGCACACTCATGGTATCGATACCGTGAGTTTTATGGAAAGCAATGAAGAGGAAATGGAAAAAGGATTGCTCAGGTATACGGAGTTCGGGGTGACCCGGGTTATAGCCTCAACCATTTCGAACACTCTGGAAGTCATCACAAACCGTTTAAAGCACTTAAAAAAAGTCAAAGAAAGCAGGGAAAATGGCCATATTCTCCATGGGGTGCATGTAGAAGGTCCCTGGCTTTCATCTCGTTGCCGTGGCGGGCATCCGTTAAAGTATCTCCGGGTGCCGGAAAAAGAGGAGATTCTTTCTGTTTTAGAGGAAGATGGCGACGCGGTTGTTTCTGTCACCTTCGCTCCGGAATTACCTAACACTGTCTGGCTTACCGAGGAATTGTCCCGTCGCTGTATCCTGCCGATCATCGGTCATACGGATTCAAGCTTTGAGGAGACAGAGCGAGTGATTTTGGCAGGTGCTCGGCATGTAACACATATGTATGATGCTGCCATGGGCTACAAGGAAGATCCGCAAGAAGCGCTGGTAATGCTTCCCGGCATGGAAACCGCAGTTTTGCTGCATGATGAGGTGAGTGTTGAGCTTATCGGATGTCCCGTACATGTACCTCAACCCTTTTTCAAGTTTATCGATAAGGTAAAACCTAAAGGGAAAAAGGTTGTGGTAACGGATTCCCTGGTTGGAACAGGATTACCCGAAGGGACGGTTTTTACCTCCAGCGATGGAAGACAGGTCAAAGTAACCCGGGGTGTTCTACGCATGATCGACGAAGATCCCGCTATTAACGGAAATCTTACCGGAAGTGCTGTTACCATGAACGTTGCGTTGCAGAGATTAAAGGAATATGCGGCAATCAGTCTTGAAGAGGCCCTCTCCTGGGGGACCATAAATCCGGCACGAATATTGGGTATTGACCGCATTACAGGGAGTATCGCAGTTGGTAAGGCAGCAGACCTTGCGGTGATTGACGAAGATTTCAATGTATATTCGACCCTGGTAAAAGGAAAAATATTATTTGAAAAGAGAAAGCCTTAGGAGTTGGGAATTATGCAAAAAAAATATAAAACAGGAATTGTCGGTTTCGGATGGGCTGGTGAAGCGCATTTCACTTCATTTATAAAGAGTGGTCGTTTTCAACCCTTCGCTGTTATGTCGACCCGCAATTTGGACCCAGCATATTTCCAGGAAAAATACGGGGTAGCTGTGAAAATCTACCACGATTATGATGCTTTTTTGGAGGACCCGGATGTTGAGGTGGTGGATATCTGTACCCCGCATTTTCTTCATGCCGAACAGGCTGTTTTGGCCAGTGAAGCTGGAAAAACCATTATCATCGAAAAACCCCTGGCTCTCAATTACGAAGAGACAAAACGAGTGTTACACACGGTAAGAAAAAATGGAACAAAAACGTCCGTGTGTTTTGAAGTCCGCTTTGTTCCTTCGGTTGCTGCCATGAAGTCCTTCATCGAACTTGATCTATTGGGAGAGCCGTATTACATGGAGGCCGATTATTATCACGGCATCGGTCCATGGTATGCCAATCAAAGATGGGAAGTGAAAAAAGAACAGGGGGGAAGCAGCCTCCTGCGTGCAGGGTGTCATGCTCTGGATATTTTATTGTGGCTTACAGGATGGGACATTGAGGAAGTTTTCACGTACGGAAACACAAACCCGCATGAAATATTCACTCCCTATGACTATGACTTGAATACGGTTACCCTGTTGAAATCGGTCGATGGAAAAGTAGGGAAAGTCTCTTCCTGTACAGATTGTATGCAGCCATATGTATTCAATGTCAATATTGTGGGAAGTCATGGATCTATAAAAAATGACCAGTTTTATTCAAAAAAGATTGAAGGGTTGCGTGGGTGGAGCAAGCAGGATGTCGTTCACATTGACTCCGGTGAAGTCAGTCACCATCCCTATGCGGAACAATTTACTTTTTTTGCCGAATGTCTGGATCAGGGGAAGGACCCGCATAATAACCTGGAAAGTGCTTTTTACACGCACAAGGTTCTTTTTGCTGCCGATCGTTCGGCCGATGAAGGCCGACCGGTGAAAATACGCGAATTCGAATGACAGGAGTGAGCGCTGTGCCCGATTTTACATATTTGTTTGAACCCATCACGATTGGAAAGGTTGAAATTCCAAACCGGATCTGTCATGTACCGACTGATATAAGTTCATCCCATGGAGACGGATCGGTCAGCCGGAGAGATATGTATCACCATACCACCATTGCTAAAGGTGGGACAGGCTTCATTATCGTTGGTGCGACCTCACCGCAGGGACATTCCGGCCGATCCACAGTGACAGGGCTTGTGGCTGATGATGATTCCAATATACCAGGTTTATCCCGGTTAGCAGATACCATGCATCGCTACGGGGCTAAATGTGCTGTCCAGCTCCAGCATCCGGGAAGGCAGGCGTCACTACCCCGTGAAGGAAAATTTTCTTCAACCGATATGGTCTTGAATCTGCCCTGGTCCCAAAGCAAGCCGATTGCCTATGCCAGTGAAGAGGAAAATGTGACCAGAAAATCATTGCATGTTTTAACCACCGATGAAGTGCTTCAACTGGTGGAGTTGTTCGCAGAGGCTGCCTGGAGGGTGAAACAGGCGGGGTTTGACGCGGTTGAACTTCATGCGGCACACGGTTACCTCATATCGGAATTTATGAGCCCGTATCTCAATAGGCGAAATGACCGCTTTGGGGGAAATTTTGACAACAGGCTGCGTTTTCCACTTGCTATCGTTGATGAGATTCAAAGAAAATGTGGCCGCGACTATCCGGTCCTCATACGGTACTCGGTTGATGAATGGGTTCCGGGAGGCCGTGAGCTTGCAGAGTCGATACGAGTGGCCGAAGTTTTCGAGGATGCCGGAGTGGCTGCACTTGACTTGAGCCAATGTATCCAGGAAAGTCCCGGAGCAGGATTTGACCCCATGTATTATCCTGAAGGCTGGACCGTATATGCTTCAGAGGCGATTAAGAAAAAAGTCAAGATTCCTCTTATAAACAGCCATTCTTTGCGGAATCCAGAATACTGTGAATCGATACTGGCTGCAGGAAAAACAGACATGGTAGGATTGGCCCGGCAATTACTGGCAGATCCTTATTGGCCGATCAAGGCAAAATATGGAAAAATACGAGCCATTCGCCGGTGTATTTCCTGCCTGACAGGGTGTTGGCAGGAATCTTTGATGGCAAAAAAAGAGATTTCCTGTGCTATCAATCCAGCCTGTGGTAACGAATCATTTGAAATCAGGAAACAAGTGGAGGCGGCATTGAAAATCGCTGTGGTGGGAGGTGGGCCGGCTGGTTTGGAGGCAGCCAGGTATGCGGCCGAGCGGGGACACAAGGTTACTGTTTATGAGAAGACAAATGAATTGGGTGGTGCCATTCTCGGATGTTGCCTGGTCCCGGGAAAAGAAAAAATGAAATGGTATGCTGACTGGATACGCCGGCAGGTGTTTGAGCTTGCTGTCGATATAAAGCTTCATACGGATCCGGGAATTGACGATTTAAGAGCTTATAACGTGGTTATCAACGCGACCGGCGGGCGTTCGTATGTACCTGCAGTGTCGGGTTTTACCGAAAAGATAATCCCTTTTGAGCAGGTCTTGGTCTGCACTAAAGAAAGCTGTGAATTTCATCCTCATGACGGCCGCAGACCTGTCAAGCTTAAAGGTAAAAAGGTGATAGTATGGGGTGATCATTACCCCGCCGCGGATACGGCAGCATATCTTGCTTCCATCGGGAAAGAAGTCCTGATTGTCACTCCGCAAAAGGTATTTGGATCAGGTATTGAGCCTGTCCATATGTACGTCCTGCGCAAGAGATTTCAGCAAAAGGACGCGGAAGCCTTGCATTCTGATCCCTTCAGGTATCCGGTCATCGTACATTCGAACAGTGTGATCTCCTATATCGGAGAAAACACTGTAACGCTATGGCGTGAAAAAGAGCAACATGATCTTTCCTTTGACCATATTGTTACCTGCTGGGTCAAACCAAATACAGTTGTGGTCGATATGCTCCGTAAAAATTCGATTCCCTTTGTCAATGCCGGTGATTCTGTACAACCGAGAAACCTTCATGCGGCAGTAAAAGAAGGAGCCTGGTCAGGACTCGTTATCGAAGAAAGCCGGTTCCTTAACCCTAATTTTGCTTTTGTAGATGACTTGCCCCTTGATATGGCCAGGCAACTTGTGAGTTCTTCTGGAGAAAAACGGTGACCAGTGATCAATAAACGATGATCAATCTTACGTCTCGCTGCAACTAGAAGGGAGTCAATAACTATGGCGCTGAAAACGTTGGTGGTTGGGATAGGTGGAATGGGCTCTACGCATGCCCGTGCGTACGCAACCCTTCCGGGTTTTAAAATGGTGGGGTTTGTTGATTATAAAAACCCAGGCCGTGCTCAAAAAGTAGCTTCGCATTTAGGTTTATCGATTCCTGTATTTACTGATTATTATGAAGCGATGCAGTCAACGCGGCCTGAAGTGGTTTCAATCAGTACCTATCCGGATACACACGCGGAATTTGCGATCTTTGCCATGAACCAGGGGTGCCATATTTTTGTAGAGAAACCCATCGCTGATAACGTGAAAGAGGGAGAACATGTAGCACGGGTAGCTCGTGAAAACAAGAGAAAGCTCGTGGTGGGGTATATTCTGCGTCACCATCCAGCCTGGAGTGCTTTCGTTGAGTATGCCCGGCAACTGGGTAAGCCTGTTGTAATGCGCATGAATCTCAATCAGCAAAGTTACGGTTCAGAATGGGAGGTACACAAGGAATTCATTCGCCGGATGCCGCCCTTGGTCGACTGTGGTGTGCACTATATCGATGTCATGTGTCAAATTACACGGGCTCGACCAAAAAGGGTACACGGAATCGCCGCACGCTTGACGGAGGAGATTGACCCCGAGAAACATAACTATGGAGCGCTTCAGATTGTTTTTGAAGATGGGTCTGTGGGATGGTATGAAGTGGGGTGGGGTCCCATGATCAGCAAAACGGCTTTTTTTGTCAAAGATGTGTTTGGACCGAAAGGTTCGGTCAGCATAGAAAAGGAGGTCGCGGAGGTTGATCCATCTGATGTATCCAGACATACAGAAGTGAATACCATTGTTTTGCACTCCAGTGAAACCGATGATGCAGGGAAACGGGCAAAGGATGACCAATTCCTTAAGATAGAAGACGAGCCGGACCATGAAGAGCTCTGCCGGCGGGAACAGGAATACCTGTATCGAGCGATAACGGAAAATATCGATCTCACAGACCATCTCGAAGACGCGGTGAACAGTTTAAAGATTTGCTACGCGGCAGTTGAATCATATGAGTCCGGACAGGCTGTCCATCTTTGATAGATGTTTTGTATCCTGGGCTAGGGGAAGAAATCAGGGGTAAAGGAGATACTGTTTCCGTTTTTCCCGAAAATCCGCCAGTTCCTGGGCGTACTCTTTTTCAATTTCCTGGGGAATGAGCCCTTTCTCCCACCAGTAACCCATGCGATCAGTCCCCATGATTTTTTCGAACATGGATGGCTCTCCGGATCCCCGGGGTATGGGAAAACCGGTAATTTGATAGGCATAGGTGAGTGCATATAGACCTGAACGAAGCGGGTTAAAAGTACGATAATCAGTAATGTGCAGTCTCACTCCACCGTATTCCTCACGCCTGTCCGGGATAAAGACCACGCCTTCAAGTTCTGCGTTGTTGAGAAGCTCCGCGAAATGGAATGTGTCTATGCCTTTGCCGCCGATCCAGCGAAAATAATCCTTCTGAATAATTCCAGTTCCTTGTCCGAGACCGGTTGCCATGTAACCGAATACGGCTTCAATATCAGGGATCATTGGTGAGGTCTGGGTCCAGGGGAGCCCGGTATCATGGTATATCATATCCCGTGTATAACCGTCCATGGGGATAACGGTAAGATGGGCGTTGATCGAGCGGTTGAAAAAAAGTGCGAGTTCCCCTACAGTCATGCCATGGGCACCGGGAAGAGTGTCGATGCCGACGAAGCTCTTGAACCGTTCTTCGAGAACCGGTCCTTCAACAATCACTCCACCCAGGGGATTGGGCCGGTCGAGCACTATAACCTTTTTCCCTGCTTGGGCAGCAGCCTGCATGGCGTAATTGAGCGTTGAAATATACGTATACCATCGAGATCCGATATCCTGTACATCAAAAAACAGAACATCTATATTTTCAAGCATTTCTTGAGTCGGCTTACGTGTAGGACCATAGAGGCTGTACACCGGAATCCCGAATTCGGGATGGACAAAGGAAGAAACATATTCACCGGCCAGCGCTTTGCCGTCAATTCCGTGTTCAGGACCAAACAATGCTGCAAGACGGATTGAGGGATGTTGGAAAAAAAGATCAGATGTTTTCTGCCCGTTTGCGTTCACTCCGCTTTGATTGGTGATAAGCCCTACCCGTAATCCTTCAACGAGATCTGTATAGTGGTTGAGAAAAACGTCAATCCCCAAACGAATGGGAACTGCGGCGGAAAGTGGAGAGATTAAAATGCTGATGGCCAATAAGGAAATCACGATGCATGGAACAATTTGGTAGAGTCTTCGTTTCACTACTTCGCACCACCTTGCTGGCCTTTAGATTTATTATTCAGTGGGGCAATAAACTCGTTACACATCAAAAAACACACCCGTTGCCAATAATGATTTTGATTATTGTAGCCTGTTTTTCAATGAAAAAAAGTCTTTTCAAGATGTTTATCAGCCGAGAATTTATTCAGTTGCGATAAAATAAAGGATTGAAAATACGGGCGAGGGGGAACAAGTTTGGCGAAAACCGGTCAGGACTTTTTTGCATACCCATGGGAAAAGAATCTTGACCGGTTTTCAATGAACACTTCTGAATGGCTTGAGGCGAAAGAAAAACAGTTAGTTTTCCAGCCGGGCATCGAGTGTAATAGGAATGTTTGAAAGCAGGATGCTGACCGGGCAATTCTTTTTCGCTGATTCCGCTTGAGGCAGAAAATCCCGTTCACTGAGCCCGGGTACCGTGGCTTTGCAATCGAGATGACTGGCACTGATTTTGAAACCCTCGCCCTCTTTTTCCAGGCTGATTTTGGCGCTCACTTCCACTTTTTCCGGTGAATATCCATTTTCAACCAGTACACCGGAAAGGGCCATGGCGAAACATCCGGCATGCGCTGCGGCAATGAGTTCTTCAGGGTTTGTCCCGGTGCCGTTTTCAAAACGTGAAGCAAACGAATAATTCCCCTTAAATGCTCCTCCACCAAACTCAACCGTACCCTTGCCACCCTTCAGGGTTCCTTCCCAAATTGCCTGTGCTGTCCTTTTGACCATCTCATCAGACCTCCTCCAATCATTCATTGTTTTATTGAACGCACAGGGAGTACTTTTCATTCCTTTGGTGGAAATATCAATTCAGTTTTTATTTTCCACAGGATTAATGAGGAATGATTATAGAAATTCGTTAAAATTATTTTTCATGTTGAATACCTGTGTCGAATACAATACAATATTTATGTGCGAGAAAAACCCACCATAGCTTATTCCTGCTCTCATGTTTTGCAACCCAAGGAGCACACAACACAGCAGATGCAGAACAACCTATACCGTACTGAACACATCACTTTTGGATTACGTTTTCTATCCGCGCTTTCGCGGAGGATCTCAAGCCGTTAGTAGTGAAAAATTTTAGAAAGGAGGTGATAAAGTCACAGGGCAGTATGCCTGGTTTGTAATGATTCATGTTTATTCATCTAAGGAGGTTGGAGACACATGTTACAAAAGATTCTTATAGTGATTCTTTCGTGTTTTCTCTTGATCGGTATGTTTTCCATGTCTGCGTATGCTGATGAATATGTCATTGCTCTTGTGGTGAAAAACGTGGGGAACCCCTTCTTCGACGCGGTGGCCAGGGGAGGACAGGATGCCTGTGATGATTTGGGACATACCCTGATTTTCCAGGGCCCTCCTACTCCTACCGTCGAAGGGCAAATTGAGATAATCGAAAACTTGATAGCTCAAAGGGTTGATGCCATCTGTGTTTCAGCAAATGATTATGATGCCCTGGTTCCGGTAATGCAAAGAGCGATGGATGCTGGAATCCTGGCCATAAGTTTCGACTCCGGTATACATCCGGACGGACGGCTTCTCCACATAAACCAGGCTGATTTTGAACTTATTGGCAGGCTTCAGGTGCAGGCGATTGCGGAAATGATCGATTTCGAAGGAGAAATCGCTGTGTTAAGTGCTGGAGCTACCATGACCAATCAGAATATCTGGATTGAGTGGATGCAGGAAGAACTCAAAGAGCCCGAATATGAAAACATGGAACTGGTCACCATTGTTTACGGAGATGACCTGAGGGATAAAAGTTATAACGAAGCCATGGGTTTGTTCAAATCATATCCGGATCTCAGGGGAATCATTTCTCCTACCACTGTAGGGATCGGAGCGACCGGAAAGGCTATTACCGACGCGGGTTTGATTGGGCAGGTTCAGCTTACCGGCCTTGGCTTGCCCAGCGAGATGGCGGAGTGGATTCAAAACGGAGCCTGTCAGGCCATGTTCCTCTGGAATCCGGTTGACTTGGGGTACCTGACAACTTATGTTGCAGGATTACTTCTTGACGGAGAAATCAGTGGAGCAGTTGGGGAAGAGTTTGCAGCCGGCCGGATGGGAGAAAAGGTTGTTACAGAAGCAGAAGACGGAGGAATTGAGGTACTATTGGGACCGCCTTTCCGTTTCGATGCTTCGAATATCGATGAGTGGAAAGACGTCTATTGATCGTCTCGTGTTTCCAGTTTGAGTTTTATTGAGCAGTAAAAAACAGCCCAAGCATGGTATCGAGCATTGCTTGGGCTGTTTTTACACATGAACGGCTTAAAAATGGATACGTATGTTTTGGAGTTAAAAAACATTTCGAAATATTTCCCCGGAGTCAAGGCCCTGGAAGAAGTGGGATTCAACCTTAAAAAAGGTGAAATCCATGCCCTGGTGGGGGAAAACGGCGCCGGTAAATCCACTTTGATTAAAATTATTACCGGTGTATTGCAGCCGGACGAGGGTGAAATATTTTTCCATGGGGAAAAGATTGTCTTCAGCGATCCAACAGTGGCACAAAAAAACTTGATTGCCGCTATATATCAGAACCCCACGTGTTTCCCCCATCTGTCAGTTACTGAAAATATATTCATGGGGCACCCCATAGTTGAACCACGTACTCGCAGGCTTCTCTGGAATGAAATGAATGCAGAAGCGATGAGGCTTCTCAAGACTTTGGGTAGTGAACTGAATCCCGGAAGTAAGATGGGGGATTTGAGTGTCGCTCAGCAGCAAATGGTGGAAATTGCTAAAGCACTTTCTCTTGATGCCCGCATCTTGATCATGGATGAACCAACCGCTGCCTTGACAAGCCGGGAAACAGAAGAACTCTACGAAATTACCCGTACTTTGCGTAAAAAAGGAACCTCGGTTGTTTTTATATCTCATCGTTTTGAGGATATTTACCAGATTGCTGACCGGGTAACAGTTTTACGGGACGGGAAGAGTGTCGGTACCTGGAATGTTTCAGAAATATCAGAAGGAGAACTCATTAAGGCGATGGTAGGGCGCGAAATCAGCCAACTCTTCCCAAAGTCCGAGGTGCCAATTGGAGATGAAGTCCTTCGGGTTGAGGGATTATCCCGGGTAGGATATTTCGCTGATATATCCTTCTCACTTCACGAAGGAGAAATTCTTGGTTTTTCCGGGCTTGTAGGGTCAGGACGGTCCGAAGTGGCTCAAGCTATCTTCGGTATCCATCCTTATGATGGAGGGAAAATTTTTGTAAGAGGAAAAGAGGTACCCATTGATAGTCCATGGAAGGCCATGGAAATGGGAATTGGCTATCTTCCGGAAGACCGCCAGCTTCAGGGTTTGGTTCTCCCTTTGACGATTACCGATAACATTACGCTTTCCACCCTTGACCGTTATGCCCGGAAAGGTTGGTTGAAGAGTCGCGCAGGGCATGACATCTCACAAAAACTTTTTTCATTACTCAAAATCAAGGCGTCTTCTATTTTTGATAAAACATACTCACTCTCAGGAGGAAACCAGCAAAAAGTAGTGGTAGGAAAACTCCTGGCCGGCGAGCTCCGTATCCTGATCATGGATGAACCTACCAAGGGAGTGGATGTGGGAGCCAAATCGGCTATACACAAGATTATGAGTGATTTAGCCGCCAATGGCTTTGCCCTGATAATGATATCCTCGGAAATGCCGGAAATCCTGGGGATGAGTGATTCGATAGTTGTGATGCGCGAGGGACGCATCACACGCACGTTCAGCAGAGAAGAAGCTAACCAGGAAAAGCTTTTGACAGCTGCGGTTGAAGTAGGCCGCTAGTCAAAAGAAACAATAGGAGTGGATCTTTGGAATTGGATTTTTGGAAAAAAGAGGGGAAATACCATGAATGATTCAAATCATGTTTCAAGCGTAGATTTCTTGAAAAACCTGCGAGGATTTCGGGAATTGGGATTGGTTGTTTTTATTGTTTCAATATCACTTCTTATCGGTGCCCGCAATCCCCGTTTTCTTACCTGGGGAAATCTCCACGATATGCTGTTGGATACCTCAATACTTTCCATCCTCGCGATCGGCATGATGTTGGTATTGGTAACTGGAGGAATCGATCTTTCTGCTGAATCCGGGATCGCTCTCACTGGAATGATTGTTGGCCTCACCCTGATCCGTTACCCCCAGATTCCTGCTGTATTGACGCTTTTTATGGGAATGGCTCTCGGAGCGGGATTCGGGGCCATAACCGGCGCCATAGTTGCCGGGGGGCGGGTCATTCCGATTATCGCAACGCTCGGTATGATGTACGTGTACCGGGGGCTTACTTTCATAGTGAGCGGGGGGAGGTGGGTGAACGCATATGAAATGCCGGATGACTTCAAGGCTATGGCTACCGGCAGACTGCTGGGTTTTTCTAACCTTATCCTGATAGCTATTGTTGTATACATTGTTTTCACGTATTTCATCAACCATACCGAAACCGGCCGTCAAATTTTTGCGGTAGGCAGTAACCGGGAAGCGGCACGTATCATCGGTATCAGAACCAATCGCATCATATGGCTGGTGTATACGCTATCAGGGGCGCTGTACGGCTTGGCAGGTGTTATGTGGATCGCTCGTTATGCCTCAGCTCAGAGCGACTCAGCTTCGGGTTATGTGTTCACCATTGTAGCTGCATGCGTCCTTGGTGGTGTAGCGATAACGGGAGGAGTGGGTTCCATATCCGGAATCCTTCTTGGCTCAATTACTATCGGTATTATCAATAATGCTTTACCCATGATTCGGGTTTCTCCTTTCTGGAGAACAGCCCTAACCGGGGCGATTATCCTGATAGCTGTAATAGTGAATATTGCCATCACCCGCAACATTGAACGCAAAGCCCTGCTGCAAAGGAAAATATGATGGAAAGCACGAAGACGAGTATTATCCCAGGTGGTTTGAGTCTGCGGGAAGTATTTCTCCGTTGGGAATGGCTGCTGGTGGGATTGATCGTGGGGGTCAGTATAGTCAACGGAAGACTCTCCCCTCATTTTTGGGATTATGCAGGACTCATGGATGCCATGGCGGTCTTCCTGGAAAAGGGATTCATAGTCCTTCCGGTAGCCATGATCCTTATTTCCGGAGAAATCGATATATCAGTTTCCTCGATAGTTGCCCTCTCTTCGGTTTTAATGGCTTTATCTTTTCAAGCAGGATTACCCATGGTTTTGGCCATATGTGTTGCCGTTGCGGTAGGCACCGCATGCGGAGCTTTCAATGGATTCCTCATTACGCGTATTCCGGGACTCTCCTCGGTAATTGTTACTTTGGCTGCCAATTCTCTCTTTCGGGGAATCGCTTATATTGTTCTGGGAGACCGGGCGGTGGGCGGTTTCCCCCGCTGGTACTCCTACCTTTCATGGGGGTATCTCGGTTCTTCGAGCATTCCTTTCATTATCTTGGCTTTTGGTATTGTCGCGGTCTTTTTCGGTCTTGTGCTCCATAAGACCACTTTTGGCCGAAAGGTATATGCTATAGGAAACAACCAGGTTGCCGCACGTTTCTCCGGTATTCCGGTGAGCAGGATAAAACTCATTCTTTTCACTTTAGCCGGGGTTATGTCCGGCCTGGCGGCGGTTTTCCTCACGTCAAAGCTGGGGAGCTCCCGTCCCAACGTTGCTTTGGGGTATGAATTGGAAGTGATCGCAATCGCGGTACTGGGAGGAGTGAGTCCCGCCGGAGGAAAGGGAGGAATCCCCGGGGCCATATTGGCGTTGATCCTGATGCGCCTGTTGCGTTACGGCTTGGGATTGATCAATGTGCCCGGTCAGGTAATGCTGGTTGTGATCGGCATCATTTTGGTCCTGGTGGTTATGTTGCCCAACCTCATCGGTTCTGTGCGGATTTCACGCAAACGTTTTGGTTGATGCATGCTGGAGAAATGTTCCGTTGCGGTATTCTTCGAACGCCTGTCGGAGTTCGGCTTCTGTATTCATGACGATTGGCCCGGACCAGGCGACAGGTTCAGAGAAAGGTTTGCCTCCCACCAGCAGAAATCGAACAGGATCTTCCTCCGTAGATATTGAGAACGCTTTTCCCTTTGAAAAGAGAACCACGTGTTCAGGCAAGGTTGGATGCATAGCACCAGGAGCGAAAAAACCATTGCCCTCAAGGATATAAGCAAAAACAGTATGCTCTTCTGTAAAGTCATGATGAATGCTGGCATGAGGGGGAAGCGATATATCGTACAATTCCGGTTCACTGGAAATGCCTTGGACCGGTCCCTGCACACCGCTCATTTTTCCGCTGATGATGCGGATTTTCGCTTCTGAATCCAGAGTTACTACAGGGATGTCTTCTTTCTTGATTTCCCGGTATTGAGGTTGGGTCATTTTTTGGGCAGAGGGGAGATTGGACCATAACTGGATACCCCAAAGTCGTCCATTTTCTTCTCCCTGGGGCATTTCCTGGTGTATGATGCCGCTTCCCGCTGTCATCCACTGGGCATCTCCGGCTCGGATAATACCCTTGTTTCCCAAACTGTCCATATGTTCGACCCTGCCGAAAAGAAGATACGTTATGGTTTCGATTCCACGGTGAGGATGCCACGGAAAACCTTTTGAGTAATCATCGGGATTTTCCGAATGAAAATCATCAAGCAGAAGGAACGGGTCAAACAGGGGAACCTGGTGATACCCGAAAACCCGCTTTAAGAGAACACCTGCTCCTTCCCGGGTCGATTTCGCCGCAAATTCATGTTGAATAGCACGAATGGTGTTCATGAGCCATCAACTCCCTGATTCGCATCAGTTAAGTGCATCAATGGTAGAATGATTTTTTTTCCGGATAATCCGCTACAGCCCATTAAGAAAAAAACAATAATCCGGTTAACCTATTCCGGCAAAATCACTTGCTATACAGAGAGCTATGAAGGAGGTATCATAGAAAAAATTTTCAAATGGGTGACAGGAGGTCTCTTCAGTGAGGAATCGGATTTTACTCTATACAGCTTTAGTCCTGTTTTTTGGTATGTGCTATAGTATCTCGGTCCATGGCATGGAGTCTCCGAGGATAGTATTTGTGAGAGATATGAAAATATGGATGAGCGATCTTCAAGGAACACAACCAGAATACCTGGTGGATGGATTTGATCCGGAAATATCTCCTGACGGAAAAATGCTCCCATTTACTGATTACCGCGAAGGCCGCAAAATTGCTGTGTTGCATATTGACTCCGGCGATCTGCATGTACTTGACACTATACCGGGGGATAACAATTACGGTCCCCGCTGGTCCCCGGATGGAGATCGGTTGGTTTTTAATTATTGGAAAGAAATGGATGACTATGCTTCCTACTGGGTGATAGCCACCATCCGTCCGGACGGAAGTGAGCTGCATTTGTTAACGGAAGAATATGAGGAAGGTTTGTATTCACCTTTTTGGGCGGAAGATGGCCTCTCTTTATACGCTCAGGATCTTCACATCCTCTACCAGTTTGACCTTGAGGGAAATCTCATGCGCTCTTTAGATATAGCTGATATTGTGCAGGAAGCGGACACCTCAAGTGCAACCCGCTTTTCCATTACACGAGACGGGAGTCGCTGGTTGTTTGAAGGGTTGGTTTTAGAAGAGGAAGACGAATGGCAGACTTTTTATGGAGAACCGGTGTCAGCGGTATTTATCTATAATTCGATTAGGGGGGTAAGTGAACGAATAACACCTCCTCAAACCACACTCATGTCTCCGGATTGGGTTCAGGGTGAGGAGGCTGTATTGGTATTTGGGTATACAGCTGAAGATATGCCTGCCGGAAATAATGAATCAGAAATGATATTCAATATTTATCGCTTGAACATAAACGCAAAATCCCTTTCGGTGGTAGTGGAGAACGGTATGTTTCCCAGCGGTGCGAGAAAATAACACATTTTTCGATGAAGTATAATCTTACCCTTACACCAACCGGGCATCTTCTTTTATTGGAGGGAGGAAAGGAAGTAAGGGGAGTTCCTGGTTCTTGGATGAAAGGAGTTGCCGCCGCTTTTTCATCTTCTCAAGGAGCGGGCCTATTCTCGCTTGCGGCTAAGAGGCCGGATATGCCGCTCATACCTGTGTTTTCTTTCTGGCGGGATTTTGCCTGCCGTTACCTGGCAGAGCTTTGCCGGATACCCGAATTCACTGGAGACTCTATTGATCCAATTGATCCCCCTCATGAAACTGTTTTAGCGGATTTGTTGGCATCTGCACCGCCTATGCGGGGTGGAGAATACTTAAATGCCGATGTTTTGCGTGATTTGTGGGTGGATCTGGATACTTGGGTGCGCGGAGAAATCGCGGGCTCAAAGGAAAGTTTCAGTAGGTGGCTGAAAAAGTATGCTCCGTCCTGGCACCAGGTAGGGAGAGTATGTTTTCACCTGGTGGAAAATAAGCGTGATTCCAAACTGCCGTTTGCGTTTTTAGCCACCTATGCACCGGGACTTTCCAGGGAAGGACGTGTGCAATACCAACCTTTGGGGAAAGCCCTGCAGGAATGTACAGGGAAGCGAAACAACAAAGCATTGGTAAAACTGCTTACTCCTGTCTATCGAGCATCTGAGAAGGTAGACTTTGTCAAGAAGATGGTTGACTCCGGTGAGATTTTTCACCCCCTGGCATGGTCTCCTCGGGAAGCCTACCGCTTTCTCAAAAATGTGCCCCTTCTCGAAGAAAGTGGTCTTTTGATACGGCTTCCGGACTTGTGGAGAAAGCGTCCCCGGCCGCGAGTTTCCGTAACAATCGGCGAGAAGAAAAAGAGCCGTTTCGGCACCGACGCTTTGTTGGATTTTTCCGTCAACCTTGTTCTTGACGGTAAAAGCCTTACCGAAGA
>SKXZ01000099.1 GCA_007128145.1 Candidatus Nitricultor lacus
GATCTTTTACTCCTCACCCCTTACTCCTTACTCCTCACGGCATTTACAGGGGAAAACCATGAAGAAAAAAATCATTTTCATCGGAGTGATCGCGGCTTCTTTAGCACTCGTGTTTTTTTGGCTTACTTCGCGCCCACTCGTTGCAGATTTTTTTATCGCGGAAAAACGTGACTTCATTGAAACGGTCGTCGCTTCAGGCCGCGTAGAGCCGGGAAGAAGGCTTGATTTGGCTTTAGAATCCTCAGGGGTTATCTGTGAAGTCTTTTTCAGGGAAGGTGACGTGGTTGAAGAAGGGATGTTGCTGATGTGTTTGATGGATTCTCTTGAAGAACTGAACCTGGAACTTTCACAGGTAGAGGTCGAACTGGCCCGTGCAAAGGTAGTATCCATCGAAAATGAGGAACGCATGGCCGCAAGGGAAGACTATAACCAATCGGTAATCAGCGCTCGTAATACTTTTGAGAATTACCGCAGGATAGAATCTTTAGCCGGGGTAGGGGGAGTGAGCCAGAGCGAGGTGACAGAAGCAAGGGATAATTGGGATATCGCCCGTTCCCGGCAAGCGACCGCGTCTTCCCGGCTGGAAACGCTGTTAGAAGGTGGAGCTCTCTGGCAGGAAGCAAAGGCCAGGTTGGAACAGGCACAACTTCGGGTGAGGGAAGCTGAAATTGCCCTGGAGAGAAAAAGACTCCATGCACCTGTAGACGGTATCATATTCACTATACACCGCGAAGCAGGTGAATACCTCTCAGCAGGTGAAACAGTATTAACATTGGGTCATACGCAGGGTTTGGCGGTGGTGGACATCGACGAAAAAGAATACCCCCGCCTGGCTGTGGGGCTTGAAGCTATGGTTTCAAGTGCCGCGGATGGGGAAAAAACTGCTGAAGCAGAAATTGTCTACGTAGCTCCCGCGGTTGATTTTCGTACGGGTACCGTTGAAGTACGGTTGGGCCTGTTGGAGGATGTCTTTTTCAAGCCGGATTCAGCGGTAACGGTCGAGATCATTTTGAACAAGCGAGAAGGATTGGTGGCATTTCCGGAGGAATTTCTGGTACAGGAAGGCTCATCTTCCTTCATATGGATTCCCGCAGAAGGCGATACAGCTCTACTTCTGCCCCTCAATGAAGTTGAGAGTTGGCGTGGTTGGGTGATCGCTCCTGACGTAGGCGAAGATACGGTGATTCTTGATCCGGCAGTGGCACGGGAAAACCGTACGGTTCGGCAGGGGCAGGAAAGGTTGCTCTGAAATGCTGCGCTTTGAATTCATGGTGGCATGGAGATTTTTGAAAGAAGCACGCTCGCAAACCTTTCTCATACTGGCCGGTATCACAATCGGGGTCGCTGTACAGATATTCCTTTCCTCGCTTATCGGGGGTCTGCAGGACAACCTGGTTGCGAGTACGGTCGGCAATTCACCCCATATAGTGCTGGAATCTTTCGAGGATCCCCCCCGTTCCATTCTTGGAGAAAGAGGAAACCCTCAGACAGTTGTGTTGCCGACCGTGAGGGCGGTACGTGAGGACAGTCTTTTGCTCTCCTGGCAGCCGCTCCAGGAGTCTCTATCCCGCAATACGGAACTTACAGCATCGTCTCCCCTTGCACAGGGTTCGGGGTTTCTGGCACGCGGCTCAGCAAATCGGCCGGTTGTCGTCAAAGGGGTCGACTTTCCCCAGGCCGACCGTATCTACCGGGTAACTTCCCGTATGGTGGAAGGAGAAGCACGGCTGGGAGGAACAGGCATATTGGTTGGTAAGGGGCTGGCTTCCGATCTTAGTCTAACATCCGGAGATTCGGTGCAGGTATCCACCGCAGACGGTGCTTCTGCAACATTTACCGTGAATGGTGTGTTTGACCTTGAAACACAAGTGGTGAACGATTCATGGGTGTTCATGGACTTATCACGCGCGCAGGCGCTGTTTAACTTCACTGGAGCGCTCACCCGCATAGAAATGCAGATTCCGGAGGTTTTCCAATCAGAAAGAATTGCCGAGCGCTTGAAGCGTGAATTTCCCGGCTACCGTGTGGAGACCTGGCAGACCCAGAACCAGCAGTTACTGGCGGCCTTGCAAAGCCAGAGCGCTTCTTCCCTGATGATCCAGTTTTTTGTACTGCTTGCGGTCACACTGGGCATCGCCTCCGTGCTTGCCATCACCGCGGTACAGAAATCCAAGGAGATAGGTATTCTCAAGGCCATGGGAGCCCGGACGGCGAGCGCAAGCCGGATATTCCTTCTGCAGGGGGCTATCCTCGGTATCACGGGTTCTATTATGGGAAGCCTTGTGGGCACAGGGCTTATCCAGGCTTTCACGTTACTTACTGAATCAACCGGAGGGGCGCTCACTTTCACTGTCCGGGTGGATCCGTCCAATGTACTTGCCTTGGTTATCATATCCACCACGGCAAGTACGTTCGCCGCTATCTATCCAGCTCGCAAAGCTGCGAAACTCGTTCCCATCGAGGTGATTAAAACTGGCTGATGACATGGCGATGATTAAGCTTAATAAAGTGAATAAGATTTTCGGAAAAGAAGTCAAAACGCAGGTGTTGTTTGACATAGACATCGAGGTGCCGCAGGAACAGTTTATGGCTCTCATCGGACCTTCCGGTTCAGGGAAAAGCACGCTTTTGAACCTTTTAGGGGCACTCGATCGTCCAACCTCAGGTGATATTATCATTGGCAGACAGAACTTGTCTCTTCTCTCAGAAAATAAGCTGGCTGATTTCCGCAACCGTTTCCTGGGGTTTATTTTCCAGTTCCACTATCTCCTGCCAGAGTTTACGGCCCTGGAAAACGTCCTCATGCCGCATTGGATCAGTGGTGGAGGAAACGACCATAGAATAACGCGAGAAGCGAAACGCCTCATCGACCGGGTGGGACTTTCATCACAGATGCATAAGCGGATAAACCTGCTCTCGGGAGGTCAGCAACAGCGTATAGCAATAGCACGGGCTCTGCTCAACCGGCCGAAACTCATCCTGGCGGACGAACCGACCGGTGCTCTTGATTCAAAGTCCGGTGACCAGGTGCTTGAACTCCTTCAAGAGGTAAACAGCGAAAATCACACTACTTTTATCGTGGTGACACATGATCGAAATGTCGCAATGCGGGCTGAACGAATTGTTGAGTTGAGAGACGGGATTATCTGCAAAGACCTGAAACCCTCCGTTATAGGAACCGAGCGTACCATGGAGGAACTTGAATCCCACGAGTGCACGGTGTGATTACTATCGGAACAGTCGGACTATAGGGGCAGGGAGTAGGGAGTAGATGATAGTCATAAAAAATGTACACTGGAATTTTCTGTTGATGACGCGTAACACAATTATTACGCATTTTCTCTTCCTGCATGGTAGAATTACTATGATGTATAAGAAGGTTACGAGCAACTTCCCATCAGCAAGGGTGTTTTATGGTTCGATTGAGTCATACCCTACAAAAGATTGATTTTTCCCCATCGAAAAAAAAGGAGATTGTTGACCTGGTCAAAAGCCAAGATGATCTTTTGGCCTTTTTTCTCTTTGGTTCATATAATACCCCTTTTTTCACAGCTCTGTCAGATATTGATTTTGCTCTTCTTCCCATGCCCGGCTCTGTCTTGGATTGGAAAGAAGAAGTGGAAATTATGTCCGAGTGTTTCCGAATTGTTGGAAGCGATGACGTAAACCTGGTGAATCTCCGTAAAGTTCCCCTTTCTCTCGTCATGAAGGTTCTCCAAGGAGGGACGCTCCTCTTCTGCAGGAACCGGGTGCTTTTTGCAGACTTTGTGGAAAGAGTGGTGAAACTCTATGGGGATTGGGCGGTCGATATGTCCAGGATTCATCAGGACTTCGATCATGGGTTGCGGGAGGAATTCCTTGACGGTCGATAAGGACAAACTTCGGCAAAAACTTCAATTCATGCGGGAAGAGCTTACACATTTACGACATTTTCAGGATATGGATTATGAAGAATTCTCCCGGGAGGTCATTAACGAATATGCTGCTACACGGATGCTCCAGGTACTCATCGAAGCGATGCTTGATATCTGTGCTCACCTCGTTGCCCGGGAAGGGTGGGGATTACCAAAAAGCTATAGAGAGCTGGTGACACTCACTATTAAAAATGACATCATATCCCGGGATATGAAAGAAACGTATGAAGCTATGGTTCGCTTTCGCAACAGAGTTGTTCACCTTTATGATGACGTTGATAAACGGGAAATATTTGATATCATCCAAAAACACCTCCCAGATTTTCAACCCTTTATGCAAAAAGTGATAGATCGCTATTTATGATTATGATAAAGAAAGGAGAAAAATACATGGCTAATAACAGAGGATTGTGGTTGGGATTAATGATTTTCATGCTGACAATCATTCCCGCGGTCGCGCTGGCAGGATGCGCTCCAGACCCTCCGGAAAGCGATTTTACGGCTTCTGGTACTGTCACCTGGGTTGACCTCGAAGGAGGCTTTTATGGCTTGCTTTTGGATGAAGAGGTTCCAGGAGTAGAGGGGCTCCAACTGGAACCAATCAACCTTCCGGAAGAATTTCAACACGATGGACTGAAAATTCAGGTCACCTTCCGGATACTGGAAGATTGGGCCAGCATTAACATGTGGGGTACCATCGTGGAAGTGCTGGATATTTTCTTGATCGACAACTGAGCAGTAGAGGGATCCATTAATGAACGGGGAAAAGCTTCACGCTTTTCCCCGCATTATCCTGGTAATCGACGGTAAGAGGAACCAGGCAATAGCTGCGCTTATGGCAAACTCGGGAACCAGGTAACCGGCGTTGTATAGCAGCGAGTAAACCCAGGGAGAAGTTCCCTCAGGAGCATAATGACCCCAGAAGAAAACTCCCGCAAAGAAATGGCTGAGAAAACGCCCCCCTATCGCGAAACCCACCGCGGGAGCAACGGCCAGAAGGCGGTGAAATGAGGAATGTTCTTCACTTTGTCCCGGTGACCAGAGAAACCCGGCCAGCCCCAGGCACGCGAATGCCGCTGGATAGTCGAGCACAAATTGCAGGGGAGTTAAAAACCACGGACCAAGCATAAACTGTACCATGCCGTAAAGGACACCTACGGTTACACCTACGACCGGCCCCCTCAACATGGAGAGAAGGATAATTGGAATCATGCTCCCGGCGGTAACTGAACCACCAAATGGTGCTGTGAAAAACTTTACCAGGCTGAGTGCGGTGGCCAGGGCGATAACCATGCCGCTTTCCGCCATTACCCGGGTAGCGAAAACACGATCACTTCTCATCATACACACCTCTTTCACCGCTCCCGGGACAAAAAAAGCGTGCCCGAAGAAAGCACGCTTTTAGAAATCGCTCATCTCCCTCCGCAGGCATTACCCTGATCAGGTTGACGGGTCAAGACGCACAGCCTTTTCTCAGCCCTCTTCCAAGAGCTCCCCGGAACCGGTATATGATTTACACTGTTATTGTAACAGGTTCGATCCTCATGGTAAAGTAAGGTTAGAGCGAGGGAGACAAAAAGGAGGAGAAAAACCATGAACTACCTGAATATGGGAGAGAGAGAAGTCCCTGTTGTCGGTTTAGGTACCTGGGACCTGAGAGGCAGTGAGTGTGTTCGATCGGTACGTACGGCTTTGGAGCTCGGGTACCGGCTTATTGATACGGCTGAGATATACGCAAACGAAAAAGAGGTTGGGGAAGCTGTACAAGAATCAGGTATTGACCGTGAGGATATTATCCTCACTACGAAGGTATGGACTAATAACTTACGTTATGATGATTGCCTGGGTTCGCTGCACGAAAGCCTGAAAAAACTGCGCATGGATTACGTTGACCTGTACCTTATTCATTGGCCAACCGACAGTGTACCGCTGGAAGAAACCATGAAAGCCATGGACCGGCTCCTGGAAGAGGGGATGACCCGTGCAATAGGTGTGAGCAACTTCAATGCATCTTTGCTGGATCAAGCCCGTTTAATGTCCGCATTTAATGTGGTATGCGACCAGGTGAAATACCATCCCTTCGTTTCCCAGGCGGAACTACTGGAATACTGCCAGGGCAATGGTGTTGTCCTTACCGCATATAGTCCCTTGGCACGCGGTCGGGTCAGGGGAAATCCAGTGCTTGAGGAAATAGGTAAACGTTACGGGAAAAACGCCTCCCAGGTGGCGCTCCGCTGGCTTATACAGCAGCCCTGGGTCCAGGTTATCCCTAAAGCGGCAGGCCGGAAGCATCAGCAGGAA
>SKXZ01000006.1 GCA_007128145.1 Candidatus Nitricultor lacus
AAGGAACTTTTCCATCAAATAACCGGTCGGGTCATCCTCGTTGCGCTGGCGTCTTTCTTCCTTCACCACGTCTACCTCTTCATAGAAAAATCGGAAAACCGCATCAAGCATAAAATCAGCCTTGATACGGGCAAAGAGCTGAAGGCGGTTAGCCGGTAGCGTAATAACATAAGAAGTAAAATCGTAACCCGTGTAGGCGTTGTAATTACGACCTCCGTGGCGGTCAAACAGCCGGGCCAGTACATTCGGTTCTGCTAACTCCTGGGCTTCTTTGCGAGCTTCGAGAAATTCTTGTTCCAAGCGTTCAATTTCCTCCCTGGGAAGCTCTTCTTCTACGGCACCAAAGTAAGCATCAGCTGCTTCTTCAATTCTTTCGAGAAGGAACAATTCTTTTTCGATATCGAGGCTTCCAATCGACGATGTCCCCATGAATGCCATGTGTTCAACCATGTGAGCGATACCCCCAAAACCATCTGGCTCGTCAATCCCGCCCGCATCGAACATAAGCTGGAAACTGATAATCGGGGCATAATCACGCACCACCATAATCACACGCAACCCGTTTTCGGGCGTATAGCGGTGAACGTGTTCGGTCAATTCCAGAGCAGAAGCAACTGGAGTACATAAGGCTACTCCGGTAAAAAGCACAACCCCACACATTGTACATATCAAACGAGCGTTTAACGTATTCAATGTATCCACCTCGCAATATACAGAGAAATTTTCCACAGGGACAAGAACTCATGCCTCAACTATGGAGAAGACCGCTGTGTTATACCTCGTAACAAGCGCCCTAATATATCGGTACCCGTCACCACACGGGGAGCTTCATCCCATAACAGGATGACATCTTCATCCACTATATCATCAACTGCATTATCCGGCCGCACTCGAAAGCGCTGGATCAGCTCTCCCAGTTTCATCTTCGCATCACGCACCACGATCGGCTTGTGACAGTGTCGATAAGGATTGAAGAGATCCGGAAAAAATAATGCTTCCCGGATACAATCATCTGCTTTGAGAACCAAACGTGGTTCACCCAGAGAATCAACAATAACCACCCATCCTTTACCAGACCGGTTGATCGCTTGCAAAAAATCATCTTCGGTAGTTGGCTTGATGATGGGAAACAGAGGTCTATCCCTCTCAAAATCAAGAGAAATCACGCTTTCCGGATCAACCGGTTCACCCTCTTCATACAGTGATACATCGTCAATTTCCAAAAAGTTCAGTGCCCCCTGTCCTTCCATGCGGGCTATGTCACTTCCGGTGGCTTCCATGTGCAGTTGTATTACCCGGCGCAGGTCACGTTCCCGAAAATAGCGAATTTCCTCCCCTCCCAGCCATTCATCCAAGAACCAAGCCGTGGGGCGAGCGACAGGATAGAGAATGACCTGGTACACTCTTAACAGGGGAGATAAGAGAGCGGCTACACGAAGGGCATGACGTGTAAAATACGCTTGAGGTATGATCTCGGCAAACACTGTAATTACAACAGTCGAAAAGAGGAAAGCCACTATTCCAGTGAACAACGAACCAGAAAGAAGGGCAAGCAATACATTTACACCGACGTTCCCCCACAGAATGGTTACCAGGGCGAAATTTGCATTCTCACGAAAGCGAAGAACCTTCTTCGCACGGGGATTGTTTTTTTTGGCTTCAACTTCAAGCTCAAGTTTGCTGAGGGAAAAAAGAGCGAGATTCAGACCCGAAAAAATTGCAGACTGCGAAAGACACAGAAGAATTCCGACCCAGATAAGAACAGTCATACAGGACCTCCTGATAATTTGATCATGGAAAAACTACCTCTCAAGGCCGCCGGAAAAGGGAATGCCGTTAAAATCATATATGTATATGTCTTTATTGTAGCAAAAGAGCGTCCTTGCCCGTAGAAACAGGCCCTTTTTGGCTTCCCTCCATCGGTCTTGGTCATTCAATCTCTTTCTCCTTGTCTCCTGGTCCAAGATATGATACACGTAAAGTATGAACATTATCGTGAAAATGGATGCATCCGCACCCATGGGGAGTCTTCAGGGGGCTTATCCGGTACCAAACTACCGTGTGTGATTACGCCTTACAGCGCAACCAGAAAGCTACAATAGGGGGGAAGCGTGGTAAGGAGTGACAGAGAAAGAGGTTGCCGGGATGGTGAAAAAAATGATGCCACAAAGCGGTGAAAAAGCGGAGTTTATCCGTGAAGAGAAATTAAGGCAACTTCTTTCTGAAGAAAGCGACACACGCCTGGATGAATTGAGGGCGGTTATCGAAAAGGCCCGCCAGGTGAAACTGAAAATATACGGAAAACGCCTGGTGTTGTTCGCCCCTTTATATATCAGCAATTTCTGCATAAATAATTGTACGTATTGCGGATATCGCTCGGGCAATTTCTTTACTCGAGGCAAGCTCTCAACCAAAGAACTGGCTGAAGAAGTCAAAATACTTGAAAACCTCGGCCACAAACGGCTTGCTTTGGAAGCGGGAGAACATCCGCTGTAGTGTCCTATCGAGTACATCCTTGAGGCAATACGTACAATTTACGCCGTACAACGTGATAAAGGGAATATCCGCCGTATCAATGTTAATATCGCGGCTACCGGTGAAGAGGACTATATCCGCCTCAAAGAAGCGGGAATCGGGACCTCTGTCCTCTTCCAGGAAACCTATCACCGGCAAACCTACACCAGTGTCCATCCGTCCGGCCCAAAGTCAGATTTTGATTGGCATACTACGGCTCACGATCGCGCCATACGGGGGGGGGAATAGATGATGTAGGCCTTGGAGTACTTTTTGGACTCTACGATTACAGGTTTGAAATCCTCGCTCTTTTACAACATGCTTTTCACCTGGAAAAAGAGTTTGGTGTTGGCCCCCACACCGTATCGGTCCCTCGCCTCAAGCCGGCTTTTGGCGTCAACAGGGAAGATTTTACTTACTCCGTTTCCGACCGTGACTTCATGAAGCTTATCGCCGCAATACGCCTGGCCCTTCCCTACACGGGAATGATCCTCTCCACACGAGATAATGTCACTTTCCGTACTCTTTTGCTGGATGTTGGAATTTCCCAGATATCCGCCGGGTCCTCTACCGGTGTGGGGGGGGTATAAAAAGGAATCAAGAGAAGGTGATGTACAAGATACATCACAATTTTGTGTCGAAGATCGGCGAAGCCCTGATGAAGTGCTGGCAAGTGTCTGCAAATCAGGCTATCTTCCCAGTTATTGCACCGCTTGTTACCGCCTTGGCCGTACGGGGGGACCGTTTCATGGCCCTGGCAAAAAGCGGACAAATACAGAACGTCTGTCAACCAAACGCCATTCTCACCTTCAAGGAATACTTGTTGGATTACGCTTCACCAGAAACACGAAAAATCGGCGAAGAGGCTATTCGGGAACATTTAGCGGAAATCCCCAAGGAAAAAGTACGCAAATTGACTGAAGAACGCCTCAAAAAGATAGAAGAGGGTGAAAGAGACCTGGCCTTCTGAATGAACAACCATGTTGTGCATTCACCTGGCCAGGTACCCTCCATCTATCATGAACGTCGCACCGGTTACCCATGTTGACTCATCATTTTATTCGACTAATTGCGCTCCTGCGTCCTGCATCTTCTGTCGTGACTTTTCTCCACCGGCAGCTTCAACCGGTCTTGTAGCGTCCTTGATCACCATGACATCGAAACCTTCTTTCCGTGCGTCTAAAACAGAAGCGAGAACACAGACATCTTCTGCGAGACCGCCGATCCACAAGCGCTGGATACCTTTTTTACGCAAATGGACCGCTAGCCCTGTTTGATCGAAAACTGAATTTTGATCCTGGTCAAAACGGACACCCTTGGTAATAACAACCACCTTATCCGGGAGCTCGAGATCAGGGTGAAAACGTGCTCCATGCGTATCTTGAACACAGTGAGGGGGCCATAGACCACCGTTTTCTTTGAAACTTGTATGTTCCAAGGGGTGCCAGTCCCGTGAAGCATATACTGGGATATTGTTTTCTAGAGCATCCGCAATCCACCTGTTCAGAACCGGTATGACCGCATCACCGTTTTCAACTGCCAAAGCCCCTCCCGGGCAAAAATCATTCTGCACATCAACCACGATCAACGCATCTTTATCTGTCAAAGAGGTATTATACCCTTTCATCGAATTCACCTCCCTTCAAATACTAACAACAGAAAAGGGTGGTAATTTCCCCAACCATCTCAATTTTTGGAAATATCACAATTGTTCAGGCTCTTCCCGCAGCATTTTTACAAAGACCTCCACAAGGGCTGGATCAAACTGGCTGCCCGCAAAACGTTCAATCTCCGCTACAGCTTTTTCCCTGCTCATCGCCTGCCGGTACGGCCTGGAAGAGGTCATGGCGATATACACATCCACAATAGCCATCAGGCGGGAAAGAAAAGGGATGTTCTCGCCCTTCAAACGACGCGGGTAACCCGTGCCATCCCAGTGTTCATGGTGAGTAAGGATTTCCTCTGCTATCCGGGCTAATTCATCCGTAGAACGGGCAATACGATAGCCGGTCTCCGGATGATGCTGGACATGTTCCCGTTCTTCTTCAGTGAGTGGGCCGGGTTTCCGTAAAATATCTTCACTCAGTGTGATTTTGCCGATATCGCGCAATCTGGATAAAAGTTTTAACCGCTCGATATCTGATGGGGGGAGCCCTACCACTTCCCCAAACCTGGTAGCCACCTTCAAGGAACGTTCAATATGTACAGTATTCTCCAAACCTTTTCTTTGTAAAGTTGTTTGCAAGGCACGCAAAATGGCGCTTCGCGCTTTGCGGCTTTCTACCAGCTTGTGCTGGTACATAGCGTCTTCCGCTTTCTGTAAAACAACTGTAAGATCTTCCTCTAATCCTTTCTTCCCCGCAGTGCCAAGGGAAAGGGATATGGGTATATTATCCACTTCGGTCTTCCCACATTTCTGTGAAATCCGTTTCACTATGCTTTCTGCTTCCTTCTGCGAAGTACGAGGCAGTAAAACAACAAACTCATCTCCCCCCCAACGGGCAATGAGGTCTTCTTTCCGGCAAACCTTTTTAAGAACAGAGGCGGCTGCCTGAAGCAAGCGGTCCCCCATCCGGTGCCCGAAAGCATCATTCACGAGCTTCAAGCCGTTGAGGTCGACCAGGATAATCCAGATTGGCAGTTGACGTTCTGTATCTACACGCTGCATCTCCTCTTCGAGGTAGGCCCTGTTGTACAGGTCGGTAAGTGTATCATGGAAAGAAAGATAACGAATACGCTCTTCGGCTTGCTTGCGAACCGTGATATCCCTGAGCACCCCATCAGTGCTCACGAGCTTCTCCCCCTCATATACAGGTGTCGATATGTCTTCCAGGCATTTCAAAGTTCCATCCCTGCATCTCCACCAGGCTTCGTTACGGTATTGCCCTCGTGCTTTGGTTGACTTGATTTCCTCGAGTTCCTTCTCTTGGAGAGCAAAAGAATTATCCTGCAACACCTTTGACATAAACTTTTGCCGGCCACCCATTCTCCGGATATCTTCCTCCGTGTAACCTAAGATTTTTTCAAAAGAAGGGCTCAAATAGCTGAATTCCCTGGTTTCCACGTCCACACTGTAGATAATATCCTGGACATTGTTGACTATCCTTTTGAATTTTTCCTCCGATTTCAGAAGCGCTTCCTGGGCTATCTTCTGTACGGTTATATCCCTGCCTATACCGACAATACCAATAATTCTCCCTCCTTCATCACGCAGGGGGACTTTCCTGGTAAGCACCCACCGTTCACTTCCGTCTTTGGTGAAAGATTTTTCTTCTTTGTCGATAATAGGTTTTCCTGTCTCCAGCACATAGCGGTCATCCCGGGCAAACTGCTCGGCTACTTCAGGTGGGTAAATATCAAAATCGCATTTTCCCAAGGCATCTTGTTCAGTTTCAAGTCCCAAATGCTCTACATCTACCGGGTTTGACAACAACTTTCGAGCATGACTGTCCTTCGCATACACCGCATCAGGGAGGTGATCGATGATCGTTCGAAAAAGACGTCTTTCCTGACGCAACTGTTCTTCTGTTTTTTGAGGCATGATAAGAGTGAAATTCCCAAGAATTTTACCTTTGGAAAACATTTTTATCAGTAGCGTTTCTCCGGTTTGAAAGGTCTTTTGCAACAGCAGGGCGAAATGCCGGGGA
>SKXZ01000067.1 GCA_007128145.1 Candidatus Nitricultor lacus
ATGGTGTCCTCATCGATGTGGATGTGGATACCGGGGAAGAGGGTGCGGAGCAGTTCTTCAAAACGGGGCCGCCAGGAAGGAGAGCTGACGGCCCCGCCGATCAGTTTCCCAGGGCATCCACTCCTGCTTCAAGCTGCAGGCGCTTGTAAGCAGCACGCACCTTGGCGTCAGCTTCTGCTTCATCTACCAGGAAACCGGCTGTGATAGCGGCCTGTTTGAAGAGCTCTATGGCCTTGCGTAACTGCTCGGGGCCTTGCGCTTGGGGGAAGGCGTCTTCTGCCCAGAGTACCGCGTCTTCTGCGATTTCGATCAAGCCCCGGTAGCGCTGGAAATGGATGCGGTCGATGCCCAGTTTCCCGAAGATGAAGGCCAGGATGGTGGGTAAGAGGATTACTAGGATGTCGTACAAGAGTTTTCCGATGTCCATGTGTTGCCTCCTTTCTTTTTTGGTGAACAGTGAACGGTGGCAAAGCCGACTCACCGGTTCTTTAGCTTGTCATTGCGAGCACCACCGATGTGTGGTGCGTGGCAATCTATGGTTTTTTTCAACGGCACAAGCATAGACTGCCGCGTCGCTTTGCTCCTCGCAGTGACGGGAGGAAAGTCGCTGGATTCTCCCTGTTTACTACATACAGGGACATGCTTACTCCATGCCAGAACTGCATATTTTCAGTTCCGTCACTCCGGACCTGATCCGGGGTCCAGTGTCTTGAGTTTTTAAAAGAACAAAGCCACTGGATTCCCGATAGTGACATACGGGAATGACGGAATGTTACTCCACTTCCCCATTTCAACACTTCCCCGCTCCACTTTCCCCCGACTTTATTCGTCTCACGACTCACGGCCTCACACCACCTTCCCCTGCTTCGTGAAACCGTTCATAAAAAAACCTCACGTTGCCCGGCCAGTGTTGGTTGAGGTTTCCCGGGTCGTTGTCGGCACCCGCTGGCGCGTAGCGGCTGCCCAGAAAGTCGACATAATCTGCGTATTGATCCTGGTTTTTGAAACGAGTGAAATTGGCACGTATGGTAGCAGCGCACCAGGCGGCCTGGGTGCGAAGGTCGGTGTATATCGCCTTGGGGTGCATGATGCCGAACTCAAGGCCGGCCCTACCCTTCTCCGCCTCGCGGATAGCGAGCATGAGGGCGAAGGGGTTTACCGGGTGGTCTTTATGAGGATCGGGGAAATACTCGCGTGCGACCTCCATGATGGTGTCGAGTTCATGGGGGAAGGAGAAAAGCTCCGGGGTCTCTTCTTTCAAACCGTAGTCGGCAAAGGGATGGGAAGGAACTTCATTGAGCAGGGTGGCAAGGTCAGAGAGAAGACCCTGGATGAGATCGATATGCTCCCTGATCTTTCTTTTTATGGAAGGGTTCATGCTCATGTTCCCACCCCCCTGGTGAGGAAAACAAGCAAGAGAGCGGGAATCAAGATGGAGAGGATCGACCCCCACACCTTGAGTGCGGCAATTTCACGCTCCAGGGTGCGCATGCGGTCATCCGTGCGCTCCAGGGTGCGCTCGAGCTTGTCAAGGGAACGGGATATGTGTTTCAAATCCTTTTCCAGGGGAGAGGCATATGCCCCTCCCCTGTTGCTTGCTTGTGCCATGGGGTGTTATTCCTCTGTGCTCACGTCAAACGGGGTCTCGGTCACCTGCACGAGCTTGGCTTCAAGCTTTTCTACCAGGTCTCCCCCCGCGGAGGTGAAGACGTTTTCATTGAGCACGGTGTCCATCACCTGGGAAACCATCTCCCCGGTGATGGCGGGGTCTGCCTCACGCACGGTGAGGTTCACCCTTCCTTCGCTTTCGTTCTCAAAGGTCATGACGAGATAGGGGTCCATGTGTATTCACCTCCTCCTTATTCGGCTAATTCCTTGGTATCATACCGGCGGTAGTCTTCCACATCATGAATGCACAGGGCAGCCAGTGCTTTTCCAGTGTCATAGACGGCCTGGTCTTCGGCTTCCGACTTGATTCTCCCCCAGGAGCGGGAGCGCAGGATATCCCTTCCTTCCGGGTCCTGCCCGTGGATGAAACGGACACCGAGCCGGGAGTCAAAGGGGGTCACGATGACATCTGCCATGGGTCATTCCTCCTTTTGGTTGGTGGTGTGTGAGAGCCTCTCATTACATTGGGAGGAAGGGCGACAAGTTTTGGGGCAGTGAGTAGTAAGTCGTGAGTCGAATCGGTTAAAAAAACCAGGGAAAGGCTTTAAAGGGGTGAGAGAAAAGGGAGCTTAAGGGCTGTGAGGGGGTATGAAAAGTAGGAATGGTGAAGTATGAAGTAAGAAATAAGAAATAACCGAGGGAAGGATAGAGGAAATTCAATAAATGTACAGAACAGATACATACACAAGGGACTCATAAGCCACGATAAAAAGATTTTTCAGCCGTCACAGCCGTACTGCGGATATTTGGTCAATCCGTCTTCTGGTTGTCCAAATATCCGCAGTATTTGGAAACAAAGAACTCTTTTACGGTGATGTCCCCATCCCTTGTCTTGCACTCAGTCGGAATATTGATCGAAATACACATGATAGCCTTTTTTTGGGTTTTCGGTAGGCGCAGTATGGGTATTACCGGAGAATGTGTTCCCGGCGATATTCCCCCTATCCTTATAGTAAGGACAGTCAGGTATCCTGTACCTGTGGCCTCCTTCGGAATTACTTCCCCACCCGCCTTCTGCGCGGCTTTCTGCAGGTAAAAGTTCACTGTTATAACTCACGCCTATTCCGCCACCATCGAGGTAGGAAGTGTTGTCTTTGATAATGTTATCTTTGATGACAGGCCTGCTCGCATTGGATACGTTAATTCCTCCCCCGGGGCCATTACCAAACCTATTCGGAATGGTGTTGTTTTTAATGACATTCCCCACAATGAGAGGGTTGCTCTCGCTCACATGAATTCCGGCACCCCCGACGGCTGTGTTGCCGGTGACGTTGTTACCGATTATGGTGGGGCTGCTGTTATATTCAATCAGAATCCCACCGCCGAGTACCGCGTTACCTCCTGTTATGGTCAATCCTTGCAGTGTGGAACTATTCGATGTAAATGTCACCACCGGTCCATAGCCGTTACTTTTGATGATGACTTCCTCACCGCTGTAGTCAGACATCAACGTGATATTCTTATTGGCACCTGAGAATGTTATGTTTTCAAGATACCTTCCCCGGGAAAGAGTGATGGTATCCCCATCATGAGCGTCATCGATGGCATCTTGAATAGTAGGATAATATTTCTCCTGGTCGTTGTTGAATATTCCTCCCAACTCTTCCGGTTGATTGAGTCCCGGAAAAGAAGTGGGCTCACAAGCTGTAAACACCATCATATGAAGGACGATGAGGATTAATACTCCGATAATAAAAAGACCGGTGCGTCTCAATATAGTTATCTCCTCTCTGACTGCAGTGAGTAGGGAGTAGTGGAAAACTCACTTCTTAAAGGCCACTTACGATTCACGGCTCACTACCCGAAGGGCACAGCTCCTCACCCCTCACTCCTCTCACCTCACGCATTTTCCAACACTTTCCCCGGGTTTTCTGACCCATCATTCAACCGGTGAAAAGGCGGGCCAGCGATTTATTCCCTCTGTTGTCAGTTTTACCTGGTTGGATCCATCTATATCCATCAGGAATATTTGATAGTTGCCCCCCCGATCCGATTGAAAGGCAATCTTGCTTCCATCCGGGGAAAAGGTGGGATAAGAGCTATTCCCTTCTGTTGTTAACTGTACCTGGTTTGAACCGTCTACGTTTATTATATATACCTGGCTTATCTCGTCCTGTTCAGAGGAAAATGCGATCCTGGACCCGTCCGGTGAAAAGGCGGGCCAACAGTTCGTTACGGGCGTAGGGATACGAACCTGGTCTGAGCCATCCACATTCATTATATAAATCTGGTAATATCCTTCACGGTCTGACTGCATGGCAATCTTGCTTCCGTCTGGTGAAAAGGCAGGATACCAGTTTGTTCCCTCACTAGTTAATTGTACCTGGCTTGAACCATCTGCATTCATAATAAAGATCTGTCCAGACCCATTTCGATCAGAAGTAAAAGCGATTTTCTCCCCGTCCGGTGAAAATACAGGATACCAATTTCTTCCTTCAGTGGTTAATTTTACTTTATTTGAGCCATCAGCATCCATAACGAAGATCTGGAAATTTCCTCCGCGGTCAGAGTGAAAGACGATTTTCTCCCCGTCCGGTGAAAAGCTGGCATGCCTGTTCTCGCCTTGTGTGGTCAACCGCACCTGGTTTGAACCGTCCCATTCCATCACATAGATATGGTCGGCTCCGTCGCGGTTGGATGAAAAAGCAACCAGGCCTTGAGCTTCTCCTCGAGCTTCGGGAATCATAAAAAATGATATCGCCATTGTAAGCAAAATAATCGTGAAAATCATTGATATTCGCAAGGGTCATCTCCCCTTTTCTCTTTACATTGAAGCTTCTTCCAAAAGCTTGTACGCTTCGGTGTTGATCAGGGTCGCTCTGCCCTCGGCGTAGGCATAGGCTGTTTTGCCGGCATTGCACTGTGTTTTCCCGTCCGCCCCGGCATCGAGTAACGCCATGATGACCTCCGGATTCATGTTCCATCCGGCAGACCACATAAGCGGTGTCAGGCCATGGGCTTCATCACGGGCTTCGAGATCGGCTCCCGCTTCGAGAAGCGCTCTTACAATTTCGGGGTTTTCGTTCCACCCGGCTGCATACATGAGGGAAGTCATATCATCACTTTCACTTCGCGCCTCAAGGTCGGCTCCCGCTTCCAGGAGAACTTTGATGACTTGCGGGTTTTTGTTCTGCAAGGCGGCCGATATCAGTGGCGTCAGCCCAAGGCTGTCTGCCGCTTCCACATCCGCCCCGGAATCCAGGAGTACCCTGGCGATTTCCGGGTTTCCGTTTCGCCTGGCTGCCACAAGAAGCGGAGTCCAACCATCGTTCCCCCGAGCTTCAATATCGGCACCCGCTTCCAGGAGAACCATGATGATTTGCGGGTTCTGGTTCCCCCAGGCCGCCCACATCAAGGGTGTGAGGTTATACACGTTATCTCGGGCCTCAATATCGGCCCCCGCATCCAGAAACACTTTCGCTACATCCGGGTCCTGGTTCGAGCCGGCGGCAAACATCAAGGGTGTAACCTCGTTATCATTCATAACATTAGGGTCTGCGCCCTCTTCCAGCGCCTTTCTCACTTCTTCGGGGCTACCGGATTGAGCAAGTCCGAAGAGATCGACTGCCCCCATGGCCGATGAGCCAAAAACCAGGGTGAGACATATGATGAAACAAACCGTGATCAGCGTTTTCATATATTTCTCCTCTCTGAATGAATGGTAAAAGGGTAGACGGGTATAAGGGTAGAAGGGGAAACCCAAAAAAGCACCTCTCACCGTTCTTTCGATGCTTCCACGCAGTGGTAGTTTCCCTCAACGCTCAACGCTAAACCCTCAACCGCCTTTTCATAGACTGCTTCGTCACTGAGCTCCTCGCAGTGACGGGATGAAAGCCACTGGATTCCGGCTAGTGACATGCCGGAAAGACAGAATTGGATTGCTTTCTTTTTTTACTTTGCCACGTCACAGGCCTTGTTTACCTTTAATGTCCTTCACGGTTCCAAATTCAGCCTTCTTACTTCAACATTCCTCATTAACATGCCCCTCATAACTTACGCAGTCTCCCACCCGCTTTATCCGTCTTACTTCTATCAACGGTGAGATTACGTAACAATAGAAGCCAGTAAAGTATTTACTGTATTATAGCATTACAACAATGGAGCATAAGTACGCTGCCGCTTGACATCTTTTTTCTTACTGGTTAAACTTCTACTTTTAATAAACTATTATATGTATTATAATAATTTATCTTATTGAATTCAGTGATCAAATTCTCACTGTACCAACTTACATCCTTGTACCCCGAGTCCCCTCAGCCAGAATAGTGGATGCACGCAAGAAACACTCAGGAAGCAGGACACGATATGCTGAAGAAAGGAGTTGATGTCTCTGACATGGAAAAAGTGGTTCATAAAGGGTAAAAACTTATGGAATCGAGGAGGAAAAGATAATGGCGAAGTTCTTATTATTGTGGGAGATAGATATGACAAAAATACCCATTGATCCCAAAGAACGGCTGGGTGGGTATTCCGTGCTTGTG
>SKXZ01000114.1 GCA_007128145.1 Candidatus Nitricultor lacus
TCTACCGTACCGGAGGTGCTGGTTGCTCGGCACGGTGGTATGAGGGTTTTCGCCGTATCCTGTATTACTGATACAGCTATAGGAGGACATGCGGAGAAGGTGAGTCACGAAATTGTCATTGAGGCAGCCAACGAGGCCCAGCCCAAGCTAACGGCTCTATTCAAAGCGATGGTGGGTGAAGTCTCCCTTTGATCATAGGCTTTCTTCAGGTAGCCCTATTGGCTTTTTTACCTATCAGTGAAATAAGAGGAGCTCTGCCTTATGGTGTTCTTGTTCAGGGACTTCCATTCTGGGCTGTTTTACTGGTAGGGTTTTCATGTAATTTGATTCCCTACTTTGCTGTTACTTTGGGTTCAACCTGGCTTTTGAGGCTTTTATGTAATATTTCCTGGGTTGAACGTGTGTGGAACCGATTGATAATAAGTGCTCAAAGGCGATTTCGCCCATACAGTAAATGGGGAAAATGGGGATTAATAGCCTTTGTGGGGATTCCTCTTCCTTTCACGGGGGTGTGGACAGGTTCATTGGTAGCGTTTTTAGCGGGTTTCAAAATGAGGGAAAGCGCTCCCTATATCTTAACTGGGCTGATTGTGTCGTCTGTTATCATGAGTTTGATAGTCATGTTAGGACAATCATTATGAGCGTAAAAAGGAGCAAAGCATGCTGCAACCTTTGACATGGGAAAATGGAAAAATACGTTTTTTGGATCAGACCAGGTTGCCGCAAGAAGAAATATACCGGGAAACAAAAGATTACCGGGTAATCGCTGAGGGCATCAGGACACTGCAAATTCGGGGAGCCCCTCTTATAGGTATTGGTGCGGCTTATGGACTGTGTTTAGGCGCTCAAGAATATATGAATGAAGATCTCAGTTCTTTTGGCAGGATGATGCATAGTGTTGATGCGAAGCTGCGAAGTACCCGACCTACGGCGGTAAATTTATTCTGGGCTTTGGACAATATGAAGAAGGTATGGGAAATGGGCTTGGCAGAAGGAAGCTCTTCTGCTGAAATATGTCACTGCCTGGTGGAAAAAGCGGAAGAGATAACAAAGCGGGAATATAATGTCAACCGTGATATCTCACGCTACGGTGCAGCTTTGCTGAATGAAGGCGATACTGTATTGACACATTGCAATGCAGGAACTTTAGCCTGTAGCGGTTGGGGGACAGCTTTAGGGGTTATCAACTGGGCGGTTCATGAAGAAAATAAAACAATCACGGTTTTAGCCGATGAAACAAGGCCGTTATTGCAAGGATCAAGGCTAACCGCTTTCGAGCTTATGCATACCCACCTAGCAGTAAAAATAATTTGTGATAATATGGCTGGGTATTTTATGGCACAGGGTAAGGTAAGTAAAGTGGTGGTGGGGGCTGACCGTGTAACGCTGCAGGGGGATGTAGCGAATAAGATCGGTACGTACTCTTTAGCGGTGCTTGCTTCATATCACAAAATACCGTTTTATGTTGCAGTACCTCTTTCAAGTGTCGATTTTGCATTAGAAGAAGGAAAGGATATTCCGATTGAGGAAAGAGAAGAAAAAGAGGTGTTGGAACTGTATGGTAAAAATATTGCCCCTCAGGGAGCAAGGGCAAAGAATCCAGCTTTTGATGTGACACCCCACAAGTTGATAACTGCGATAATCACCGAAAAGGGAATAATCACCCCACCCTTTGACGAAACTTTTCAGCGGTTGAAAAATAAATAAACCGGGAGGTGTTCAGTTCATGAATGCTTTTGTCACTACTGAAAGCATATTCCGAGCCATTCATTATCAACCTCAAGAAGATTTAGTGACATCCTTTTACCTGGACGTTGATCCTTCCCGTTATCCCGGATTGAAATGGAAAAAAACCGGGTTGAAAATGCTCGAAGAAAAAATAGATGAGGTTAAAAAAAGCGATCTTCCGGAGGATAATCGTACTTCTGTTCTTAATGATTTACGTTCTTTTCAGAAATATTTGCAGGATCGTTTTGAAGTTCGAGGCAGAACACGTGGCTTGGTTGTTGTTTCTTCATCTCAGAGGCAATTTATTGAGACATTTCCGTTAGCCCGTTCTGTGCACTCGCGCATTATAGTATCTAAAGAACCGTATTTGAGGCCACTTTTAGCGGTTCTTGATGATTTTAACCGGCTCATGGTTGTATTGCTTGATCACCGTGAGGCCAAGCTCTTTGAGGTTTTTATGGGAGAGATCAGGGAACATGGGGATATACACTCGCAGGTAAGGAGAAAGGTGAAAACCGGAGGTTTGGAGGGTGCAGAAGAACGACGGATCGAGCGAAACCTGGAAAATAAAATATTGCAACACTACAGGGAAGTGGGGGATTCGATTCTCAAACACTTTCGAAAAGGCCATTTTGATGCTTTATTGGTCGGAATAAAGGAAGAGGATTATGCTGTCTTTTCCGGCGTTCTTCATACATATTTGAAAGATCGTTTGGCGGGTAGAGTGAACTTGGGGCCAAAGAGTTCACTTAAGGAGATCAGTCGGGAAACCCTGGCCTTTGAGTGGGAACTGGAAAAACAAGAAGATACTCAAACATTAGAACGTCTTATACAAATGGTAGGCAATGATGAGTTGGCGGTTACAGGTTTGCCGTCGGTCTTACGGTCGCTTCGAATGGGTGCTTGTCAAAAGATAGTAGTGGATGAGGAGTACCAGGTTCAGGGATTTACCTGTCGTAAATGTGGATTTCTTTCTCTTGATGCTCTTGCTTGTGATTCTTGTGGAGAAACGCCACAAGAGGTTGAAAACCTTATCAATGAGGCGATAGATGAAATATTACTGCAGAGCGGTGAGGTTCGCTATATACATACTGAAAATGAATTACTAAAAAAAATTGGCCGAATCGGGGCTTTCCTGCGCTTTCGTGTGTAAGACATTACTTTTTCTTTCGCAGGACTTTCAAATCACTCATTAAAAGCTTACGGTTGAGCGTTAGGTGAGTGATTGCAACGATAAGGAAAACAAAACCAATCGATGGATGTGAGCGATAAAAAAACACGGCCATGCCGGGGGCATCAACGATTCCCCTATTAACCAGCCACATGCCGATTCCGGATATGATTTGGTACGCTGCAATAATCATAATGAGTATTGCTACGATACCTCTTATTTTGATAACTGTTTGTTTCATGCTTTTCTCCTTTTTAAAGGCAGTGACATCATTAGTTACTTGATTTTCGAATGATATCGTATGCTTGAGCAAAATCGAAAAAGCCAATTATTTTTTTATCATCAGTCGTGACGGGAAGCCGACTTTTACCAGAAATAAAAAGCTGTTTGAGGGCTTGCTCGAAAGTTATTTTGGGAGAAAGCAACTTGTTTACTGGGTAGAGGTCTCCATTGTGATGTTCCGAAGTGGGAAAATAACCGACTAATTGGTCTTCCTTATCAATAACCGGATATTCTGACCAGCCTAAATCTCGAGCCTTTTGTTCTACCTCTTTACGGGCAGCATCTTCCTGGGAAAGACGAAAGACAGGATAGTCGGATACCAATCCTTTTTCAACAGGGAGTAACCGCATTACGTTGAAAAAACTGCTTGATCCCATAAAGTTTTCAACAAAATCGTCCTTTGGGAAGAAAAGTAATTCATTGGCGGTGCCGATCTGCAGGATATTTCCCTGATCCATTAAGGCTATGCGGTCAGCAAGCTTAATTGCTTCCTGGAGATCATGGGTAACAAAAATGATCGTTTTGTTGAGTCGGCTTTGAAGCCTCACAAGTTCATCTTGCAACTGGATTCGGGTTATTTGATCTATAGCACCGAAAGGCTCATCCATGAGTATAATATTCGGGTTGGCAGCAAGCGCTCGGGCTACTCCTACTCTTTGCTGTTGTCCTCCTGAAAGTTCCCGTGGAAAGCGACCAAGATAATTTCGATCCATTCCAATAATATCCATCAGTTCTTCAGCGCGAGAACGACAGCTAGTTTTTTTATTCCCGGTGATTCGTAGAACATAGCATATGTTTTCTTCCACAGTAAGATGTGGATAAAGACCTGTTTGTTGAATAACGTAACCGATATTGCGGCGGAGTGAAATATGATTAAGGCGGGAGATATCCTGATCATCAATGAAAATGCGGCCTGAGCTTGGCTCGATCAGTCTGTTGACGGTTTTCAGCAGAGTTGTCTTTCCGCAACCTGAAGTCCCGATGAGGCACATGAGCTCACCACTTTGAACATCAAGGCTGACCTCCTCAAGCGCATTGACATCAGGAGGAAAAACTTTGCTGATTTTTTCAAACCTGATCATAAAGATCTCCCGCCTTTGTGTGGGTTATTGAATCAATCCCTGTTCTACTAAAAAGTCTCTTGCTACTGCTCTGGGGTCTCGCCGTTGTTCATCAACTTGATAGTTGAGTTCCATCATAACTTCTTCTGATATAAGCCCCGCCAGCTTGGATAAAGATTCTCCAACTTCAGGATGGGAGTCAAGGACTTCCTTGCGGACGACCGGAGCGGCAAGGTAGGAGGGGAAGTAGTTTTTATCATCTTCCAGGATAACCAGTTCGTGTGTTTTCAGGAGACCATCGGTTGAGAAGGCGTTAATAACGTCAACTTCACCTTGACCAATTGCCGGATATTTGAGGGCAATGGCCATCTGGCTGGTTTGGCGAAACTCAAAACCATAAGCCTCCACCAGTCCGGGGTATCCATCCTCGCGCTCGTAGAAATCAGGTTCTGAACCAAAAACCATTTGTTCTGAAACCGCGGCCAGATCAGAGTAGGTCTCAAGATTCAATCTTTCGGCGTCTTCCTGGCGTACCGCCAGAGTGAATGTATTGTTGAACCCAAAAGACGGAAGCCAGACCAAATCAAATTTTTCCAGGTACTCTTCACTCACCCTGTCAAAGAGCACATCGGGATCTGGTATGACTTCTTGATAACGCAAGACCTCGAGCCAACCCGTTCCGGTGTACTCAGGATAAATATCTATTTCTCCTGCCACCATGGCAGGGTGGAGAACTGATGTTGTCCCTCCTTCAATGGCCATATTCACGATAGTGAGATCAGTATCGTGTTCCAACAGTTGTACCATCATTTCAGTGAGAATGTAATTTTCCGTAAATGGTTTGCTGGTAAGAATTACCTGGCTATCTTCTTCCGCAAAGGCGGATCCGGTGAAAAATACGGCAGTCACAAAAAACACAGCCACAAACAAAATAGTTGTTATCTTCATGTATATTACCTCCCTTGTGAGATTCAACGAACCCGTTTCAGCAGGTATTTTTCCAGCAACCCCAGACAGCCGTCAGCAACTATGGCGAGAAGGGCAACCAGAATGCTCCCTGCCACGACGAGTTCAAGAAAATACGTATTGATACCCCGGAATATGAGATCACCAAGACCCCCTGCTCCGATATACGAGGCGATGGTGGCCACGGATATTGTCATAACCACAATAGTACGAAAACCTGCAACAATAACCGGGAGAGCCAGGGGAAGTTCTACGTTGAATAAGAGCTGCCGGTTCGTACTTCCCATCCCTCTGGCCGCTTCCACAATTGCTGCATCGACACCGGTAATCCCCACATAGGTATTACGTACCAGGGGAAGGAGTCCATATATGAACAAGGCGAATAAAGTAGGTCTTAAACCAATGCCGAGAATAGGAATCATGAGGCCGAAAAGTGCGAGAACGGGTATGGTATATAACGCGCCTGTTACATAGATAACAGGTTGGGCGTATTTTCTGTAGCGGCTGATGAGGATACCCAAGGGTATTCCCGCAGCGCTTATCAGAGCTATTGCGATCAATGATATGACCACATGTTCTGAGAGTGCTGAAAGCACGACTTGCCGACGATCAACCAAAATGAGCTGAAAGACGTTGGCTATAAATTCCATTAGGCCTCCTCGACTCTTATCATAAAAAAAGGTGAACGCCTTGTCAAAGTAGGCAGTATTTTCCAAGGAGGAACGTAAAAGATCCGATTTTATTCCATCTCAAGCATATTCCTTCGGATTAGGGGTAAAGGATAGCCCATCCTTTTTGTTATAATGAATGTGAACGCGTTGGCTGACCCTTGTATGATTGTGGTATGGGATAACATACTTCCAGAAATATCACCGGAAAATGTAGTAGCAGCTTACCGGGAGGCCCGTATCACAGTCA
>SKXZ01000229.1 GCA_007128145.1 Candidatus Nitricultor lacus
ATAAGTGAAATTAACATAATTCCTTTTAAAGGGAGAAATCTCATAGATGTTGGTAGTGGAGCTGGTATCCCTGGAATAGTAATTAAAATATTGTACCCGTCAATGGAAGTATGTTTTCTAGAAGCATCAAAAAAGAAAGCTGATTTTATTCAAAGCGTAATCAGGTTGTTCAATCTGCATGGAACTCGTGTTGTTCATGCAAGATCAGAGACCTTAGCTCACCAAGAAGGGTGCAGGGAAAGCTTCTTTTTGTGTTGTACCAGGGCATTGGCGCCTATGAGAACTGCTCTTGAACTCACAATACCTTTTTTGCGCGTAGGAGGAACAGCAATATACATTAAAGGACCTCGTTATCAGGAGGAATGTGAAGAAGCAAGGAATGCTTTTCAGATACTTGGATGCAGCATCAAACAAGTCAAAAAAGCATCTGTACCCGGTATACAAAGAGAGAATATATTTGTTATTGTTAAGAAATATTTGCCTACACCTCAAATATATCCGCGGAAAGCAGGAATACCTCAAAAAAGACCATTATAATTTTTGGTTCCACGTGAAACATAAGTCCCGTGAGGAGTAAGGAATGAAGAGAGTAAAAGCAGGTAAAAACAAGCACATTCCTTTAACCGCCCCTATTCCAGGATCTTCCTTATTTTCCGGTACAGAAATTGCGAAAGAGTGACTCAATAACAGCTTCCTCCACTTCATTACCGGAGAGGGAGCGTAAGGTTGAAAGTGCTTCAGTTAAATATGTCGATGCACAATCAAGAGGATACCCTTCTTCTAAGCTTTGAATACTGTCTTTCACCCTGCAAAGTGTTCGATACACAATAGCACTCTGGCGCTCGTTTAGTGATAGAGAAAAACCATCGGAAGAATTCTTTTCCTGCAATTTTGTTACGATTGATTGGAGTAAAACGTCAATACCTTGTTTTTGCAGGATAGAGGTTTCGATCGGATCTAAGGAAAGATGCTGGGATATATCTTGCTTACTAATGTTGTAAGGTAAGTCTACTTTATTGAGTACCGGTATAATCTTTTTTGCGGAAAGTTTGTGAGCGAGGGAAATATCATCTTCCTGTAGTGGGCGTGTGGCATCAAACAAGAGTATCACGATATCTGCTTCTTCAAGATAGCGTTGTGTGGTGGCAACGCCCAAACGTTCTATCGGTTCATCAACTGGCCGGACGCCAGCTGTGTCTATGAGTCGAACTGGGTAACCTTCAAGCATAAGTGTTTCTTCGATCGCGTCTCTGGTGGTGCCGGCATAGGGGGTGACAATGACACGATCAGTACCTATTATCGCATTAAAAAGACTTGATTTTCCCACATTTGGAGTACCGGCAATAACTACAGCAAAACCATCCCTGAGACGACGATACTTTTCACCATGTGCAATTGCCTTTTCGAGTTCGTTTTTCATTTCTGAGAGGGTATTGAGAAAAAGAGTTTCAAGATCATCCTCGATAATATCGGGAAAGTCGTTATCTGCCTGGATGGTTGCCTGTAAATGTACCAGCGTTTTTTCCCAGTTACGGATTTGGTTGCCGAGTTCCCCGCTCAGTGTTCGAAAGGCTTGTTCAAGTGCTTTCTCTGAGCGGGCACTTACGATTTCAGCTACCGCTTCAGCCTGGGTGAGGTCAATGCGGCCGTTCAAAAACGCTCTCCGGGTGAATTCTCCGGGAGGAGCCGGAAGTGCACCTTCTCGAAGCACTAATTCCAAAACCCGCCGGGCAACGAAGTACCCACCATGGAGCTGGATCTCAACTACATCTTCTCCAGTGTAACTGTGTGGAGAACGCATCACGACTGCCATTGCTTCGTCAAGGGGTTTTTGTGTCTGAGGGTCAATTATTGTTCCCAGGTACAGGCGAAAGTTTTGAAAAGAACCAGCCGGCCTTCCTTTTTTTGAATGAAACAACCGTGAGACAATGGAAACTGCTTCCTCACCACTTATCTTGATGATACCGATAGCACCGGTTCCGGGTGGAGTGGCCAACGCGGCAATGGTGTCACCCAAAGTGTTATTTCCTTCGCTGGCGGTTAGGTTTTTTATGTCGTCTTCTGGCATTTTTCAGATCGATGACAACACGTCGTTCGGGATCACTACCTACACTATACGTCGTAACCTGAGCATGATTTTTCAAAGTGGTATGAATGATACGTCGTTCCCGTGCAGACATTGGTTCAAGTTTCAGCCGTTTATTTTCTTCCACTACACGATCTGCCATACGCTTTGCGAGTCGAGTTAAAGTATCTATACGGCGGTCTCGATATCCGGAAATATCCACTTCTAGACCAATGCCGAAGTGTCCTCTCTTGATCAAAAATGTCTTCAATAGCGTTTCGATGGCTTCCATGGTTTCTCCATGCTTTCCAATAAGAATTCCTGCGTCTTTCCCGTCAATGTCCAGAAGAATCTTTCTTCCGTTGTCTCGAATGTGGAATTCAACGTCAAGATTCATACGTGTCGCCAAGCCTTCAAAGAAGTTTCGTAATTCTTCTCTGCTCATGGATAGTTCTTCAGGATTGACTTCTTTTTGTTCCCGAATCTCTTTCCCTGGTTGACTTTGCCTGGCATTTCTTCTAGGTTCTTGACGATTCGATTTCTTTACAGGCGCTTGAGGCCGTCCCTTGTTATCTTCGTGAGGGAGAGAGGCTTTTTTGGCAGTATTTTCTTCGTCGTCTTCCATCCACACTTTGACCCGAATCATTTTGGGAGACAGAATGCCAAGAAAACCCCTGGTTTCAGCAAGGATTTCATATCCTAGCTCTTCCTTAGCTACTTCAAAGTAACGGGAAGCTCTCTCCAGCACTTCCTCTAAGTTTTTTCCGGAAACTTCAATGTTTCTTCGCACGTTTTTTTCCTCCTTTTTTCCGTCGAGATGACCGGCGGCTGGAAGAAGAATTTGATGATGATGATGATGTTGTTGTTGTTGGGGTACTTGCTGATTCGTTCTCAACGGTAGCCGGTCCCTCGACCGCTCGAGGTTCATCAACAACTGTGGCTTCCTCTACTGCAGTTTCTTCGCCACTTGATATGGAGGAAACAGCTTCTGATGGAGAGGGCGCCATGGCACGTTCTTTTCTTATCCTCATTTCCAGGATGAGCGATTGTGCGATATAGAAGAGATTTGAAACAAACCAGTATACGAGAACACCCGATGGGATGCCCCAGCTGATAAACACCAGGAAAACAGGCATAACCACCATCATGATCATGTTTTGCTGGGATCCTTCACCACCTGCGGGAGTCGGCATGGCAACTTTCTGTTGGATAAAGGTGGATGCTCCCATGGCCAAGGGCAAAATGAAATACGGGTCAGGTTCCGAGAGACTGGGAAGCCATAGAAAACCCGCTTCACCAAAATCGAAATCAACGAGAACCCGGTAGAGAAGGAACAAAAAAGGCATCTGAACAAGAAGAGGAAGACATCCTCCCAAGGGATTGACACCCTTTTCCTTGTAGAGTTTCATCATTTCCTGGTTGAGTTTCTGTGGTTCCTTCTTGTATTTTTCCTGCAATTTCTTGATTTCCGGTTGCACTTCCTGCATCGCCCGGGTGGAAAGATTTTGTTTGTGTATGACGGGGTATAACGCAAGGCGAATTACAGCGGTGAGAAGGATAATAGATATCCCCCAGTTACCGGAAATCGAGTAGAAAAACTCCAGAATATAAGCCATACCGTTAGAGAAAAATTCGACTATTTGAGACCACATATGTCAGGCTCCTTTTCTCCTGTCCATTATTCCCAAGAGATGGGTAAAATATTTTATAATGTCAGCTTGAATACTGTAATTATCTTTTTTCTCACGCACAAACACTATGAGGTATTCGTAAAGAGCGTTTATTGTATGAATAACACAATTACATCGATATCTTTTTCCTGTCCTGATAGTTTCATACTTTTTTGGATAAGAAGAAAACCTTGGGACCAACTGGATAGGCAATGCAGGACAGAGCATTGTGTCTCATACCGGGTCGATACCACCGCGGGAAAAGGGGTGACACCGCAAGATGCGCCACACAGTGCGTATGAACCCTTTCCACAAACCATACTTATGCAGCGCTTCCCTTGCATACTGTGAGCAGGTGGGTTCGAATCGGCAACTTGGTGGGAAAAGCGGAGAAATTACCCTTTGATAAAAAAACAAAATCCAATCAACGCATGTCAGGATGTTTCTTTTCACATTCACCGCAAATCCTGCCCTTATCCAGGACTCCCGCTCGTTGCAGGAGTCTTCCTATCCATCCGGCAATATCATGAAAGTCGCTTTTCAACAGGCGTTCATCACTCATAAAAAGAAGGTCGTAAGGATTATTATATACATCGCCGGAAAAACACACTCGAAACGCTTCCCTTAACCTTCTCTTAATGCGGTTACGCCTTACCGACCGCTTACTTCTTCCAACAAAAGCCGTACGCAAGGGACCCTCATTTTTACGCACCGCCCAAAGGCGAACAGGGCCGGAATCATATTTTTCCCCCCCCCGAAACAGCTTGGAAAAATCTCCCCTCCGGGTGAGCCTTTCTGTGCCACCCATGGTCAGGAGGAAACGGTCAGTTTCTTCCTTCCTTTTTGTCTTCTTCGGCGTAAAACTTCCCTTCCGGCTCTTGTCTTGATCCTCGCCCTGAATCCATGTGTTTTTCTCCTCCTTGTGTTATGCGGCTGAAAGGTTCCCTTCATCGAATATAACTCCTTTCACTGCTTGCGACCATTAGCGTATAATGTTGCGGGTATAATTATAACTACATTGTCAGAAGAGGTCAACACAGCTTGAACCTTCAGTAAAAGCTCACCCAACGGAAGGGAAGGTGTGGAATATTGAATTATGAAACTGAAACATATGTGCTGGGTATTGATTTGGGCACCCAAGGTGTGCGCTGTATAGTGTGTGATCTTCAGGGCAATATACAGGCAGAAGGAAGGGAAAGTCTTGATTTACCACCGAGACAGGGCGAATATTTCGAGCAGGATCCATACCGTTGGTGGGAGAAAACATTTTCCGCATTACGCTTAACCGTAAATATATTGCGGAAAGAGGGGAAAAACCCGAAAAGAGTAAGGTTTCTCTCATGTGATTCAACCTCAGGAACTGTAATCCCCTGTGGGGAAGGGGGGAAAGTCCTGCATCCGGCGATAATGTATAATGACGCACGTGCCAAAAAACAGGCCGATCGTGTCAATGAGTCAGCACAGGAATTTACCGCACACGCAGGATATCGCTTTGAACCATCCTTTGCCTTGTGTAAAGTCGTTTGGCTACAGGAAAATATGCCGGAAATTTACCATAAAACTCGCTTTTTTCTTCATGCGGCTGACTGGTTAGTTGGAAAGTTGACTGGTATATGGGGTTATACGGATATATCGAATGTATTAAAGATGGGTTATGATCTTGCTCATAAATGTTGGCCTTCTTTTATCGAAAACACTTTAGGAATTTCTCAACACAAGCTTCCTTCAGTTGTAAACTCAGGTCAAGAGATTGGTAAACTCTTGCCGGAGGTGGCGAATGAGACCGGCCTTGAACCTCATATTGGTGTTGTTGCAGGAGCTACTGACGGGACCGCGGCTTTTTATGCATCCGGTGCTTCCTTACCCGGGGATGTATCGGCAGCCCTCGGAACCACGTTGGTGGTGCGCAGTGTTTCACACAACTTGGTGCGGGATGAACGGGGAAGAGTGTATTGCCATCGGCACCCGGAAGGGTGGTGGCTACCCGGAGGGGCGAGTAATACGGGGGGAGAATGCCTGTTGCGGTTTTTCCCCGGTGAGGATTATCCTGTGATGGACGATCAGGCTTCTTCCCGTCCTCTCCCGAGCGATATTGTTGTCTACCCGATAGGGGGAAGAGGGGAAAGACTTCCTTTTGCATCTCCACATGCCGAGTTTTTTCAATTGGGAAAAGAGAAAGACCGTTTGGAGCTTTATACAGGATGCCTGGAGGGAGTGGCCTATCTTGAGCGCTATTCATATGAGCTTTTAGCCCAACTGGGCGCCACACCCATTACAAGGGTATATACTTCGGGGTCCGGTGCTTTGAGCACTTTGTGGTGTCGAATCAGGGCGTCTGTCCTGGAAC
>SKXZ01000152.1 GCA_007128145.1 Candidatus Nitricultor lacus
CCGGCCTATCCTAACCTGGCTTTTGCCCGCGATACCGGGTGGGGAGAGTTGGTCCGATCCCAGCTGAGATCTATCGAGGGGTTGGAAATCACCCATCCCTGAAGATATTTTTTCTTTTGATCTTTCATTTCATGTATTTTTATGGTACAAGGTAGGTAGCGGTTGAAAAAAATGAAATATTTCCTACTTTTTCTTGTTCTGTTGTAGCCAACCGCAGAGTTTTAACGTATAGTAGTACAGGAGCATTATGCAGATACACCATTGAAAACAGCACAGAAGTTTGGCGTAACCGTTCTCCTGCCCCGTACATTCAGGAAAGGGGGTGTGAGGTGTATGTAAAGCGGGAGGGAGGGCGTGTACGGAGGCTTGATGTCACTGGACGGAGAAGAAGCGGGAGGAAACATGGACACTCTCGAACAACCTCCAAAAGGTGGCTGAGGGCCGGATAAACGACACACAGCTACCAAGGAGGTAATTCACATGAAAAAGCTCGTACTTGCTGTGATACTGGTGTTGGCCCTTGCCATCCCGGTCTTGGCCAACCCGTTCGTAGACGTGCCCCTGAACCACTGGGCGTACGATGCTGTACAGATCCTCGCGGCTAAAGGGATCGTCATAGGTTATCCTGACGGAACCTTCGGCGGCAACCGGGCTATGACCCGGTATGAGTTTGGTATGGCTATCGCCCGCGCCCTCGCTTACATGGAGCAGTACGTGGACGAGGCGGGTCTTGCCACTCAGGAAGATATCGCCATCCTGGAGCGCCTTATCCAGGAATTTGCCAATGAACTGCGCAACCTCGGCCTGACAGTGGACGATCTGAAGAGAGTGGTCGGTGAAAACAGCCAGGCTATCCGGGCGCTTGACGCCAGGGTATCCGAACTGGAGAAATACGCCGAACCGCTTCTCATAACAGGTGAGTTCACCGCTACCTATACAGCCTACATACCGATCGACGAGGGTGCCGGCAAAGTCAACGCGTCCTGGATTGACACCACTGAGCTGAATCTTTTAGCCACCATTAACGACTACACCACCGCCGGAGTGAAACTCATCATCGAAGACACCTTCGGCACCGCTGAAACAATAGTCACCGCCGATAATTTCTTCATCGAGTACCAGAAGGATGAATGGTATGTCAAAGCGGGCGAGATCAAGATGGACAAGCTGGATCTCGGTCTCGTGCTTGGTGACTACAACTCTGATGACTTTGACCTTGAATTCCCGGGCTTCCATGTCGTATACGCACCCGATGACAGCGACATTACCTGGAGAGCCCTGGGAGCTTTGAACGACTTCTACTCCTTACGCCTGGAGTGGGAGCAGATCGCGCTGGGTGCACATCTATTACCAGCAGGAAGCGATCTCATCTTTGAGGAAGGTGTATCTGACCTCGTGGTCAGCGCCTACGGGTGGACAGACTTTGATGATTCTGATATCAGCCTGGCCCTCGAAGGTGCCTACGGCGTGATGTCCGGAAGCTACGGTGTAGCCGGTGAACTGAGCCTGCGCGCGTCTGATGATGTAACCATCACTTTGGATGCGCAGTATTTAACCCCTGGCTTCACCCCGGCACTGCCCGGCGGACCAAGCGCATTTGACGCGCCCACCGATGAGCTCCTGATCGGTGTGGGAACCGAGTTCAACATTTTCGGTTCTGATGATCCGTATGACGACAAGTGGACTCTGGGGGTCCGCTACGAGCACGGTATGTCGATCTTTGACTTGGGTGTGGTAACCACCCAGGAACTTACCGGAACAATCACCTATGTACCGTATAATCCATACGAAGATGAACAGATGGAGATCGAGGTAACCTATGACCTCCTTGCTGCTACTTTCAGCGTGTACGCTGGTTATGACAACTATCCGCTCAGCGTGGGTGACGACCACGAAGCATTGCTGAGCGCGAACGTGGAATGGTTGGGAGATACCAACCGCATCACCGCTGTTGGTGCCCTTACCTACAAGTGGATCGAAGAAAAAACCGCCCTTACCCTGGAAGGCCGCTATGACAGCATGGGTGCCGCTGTATGGAGCGCCCTGGCCGAACTCGAATGGGAAATGGCGGAAAACACCAACCTGACAGTCGGCTATGAGTTCAACACCTGGGATGGCGATGATCGCATGATTATCGACCAGGCCGGAACCATCACCGCCGAACTGAGTGTCAGCTTCTAACGACACCAACGAACACCAAGCCCCCGGGATCTTCGGAACCCGGGGGCTTTTTTTATTTTACGTAAATGCGTGGATGCGTAAGAGCGTGGATGCGTACAAGGGTATAAGGGTATAAGGGTAGAAACAGGCAAAAAAAACGGTGAGTAGGGATATAGTAAAAGGTGCCGTTTGAAGTAAGGAAGTGTGAAGAGTAATTTACATGTTTGATGCCGCCACACAGTGCCAGGTTCTTACCACATGAGGGAATGCACACAAAAGTACACGCTTCCTTCAATGGCTTTAAGTCTGTCATTGCGAGCCGAGGCGATGTGCGAGGCGTGGCAATCTATGTATTTGGCCCTTCAAGCAGGCCGTAAATGGGTATATGCGTATATGGGTAGAAGGGGGAAACCAAAAAACACTCCCCACCGTTCTTTGGATACTGCCACGTAGTGGTAGTTTCCGCAACTCAACGCTAAACGCTAAACTCTCAACCCTCGACCGCTTTAACATAGACTGCTTCGTCGCTCCGCTCCTCGCAGTGACGGACAAAAGCCGTGAGGAGTAAGGAGTGAGGGGTGAGGAGAAAAGACTCACTTCTTAACCCACACAGCATTTGTACCCATGACGGGTTGCTCTTAACGCTCTACCCTAGACCGCCCTCAACCCTCAACACTAAACCCTCGACTGCCTCAAAGTCACTGGATTCTCCCTGTTTACTCCATACAGGGACAGGTTCTTACTCCATGCCGGAATGCACAAGGGCATTGCTGATTTCGGATATATGAATGTAGATTTGAAAATCTTACTTCATACTTCTGAAATCATACTTCATACTTTACAGGGCCCCTCACTCCTCACCCCTCCCTCCTCACGCATTTCCCAATTCTTTCCCCGCCTTCATCCGTCTTACATCTCCCGTCTTACGTCTCACGGCCTTTCAGCCCGCAGGGCATTCCCCCGCCCCATCTTCCCCGCTTTACCTTCCCCTGCATTTACAGCTTTCCCCCTATCCACCTATATGGTACAATTCGATTCGTATGGACCTAAAAGAATGTGTATGCCATTGGCGAGAACGCTTGAACCTGCGCACCAACCGAAACTTCGTCGATTCGGTGGTAGCTGAAAACCCCGTGGAAGTGTATATTCCTTCCAATTGCACCTTTGAAGGCTCAATCGAGGCGGAAGGTTCTATCCGGATCGAGGGGACGGTGAAAGGAAAAGTGCGCGGACCTGTCGTGGTGATCGGCGAAGGCTCCCAGGTGACAGCCGAAATCGAGGCACACTGCTTCTATGTGGCAGGACTCTTCAGGGGAATCGCGCGGGTCGCGTTTTTTTACCTCACGGCTGATGGCGAAGTGGAAGCCGATATTTTCACGGAATCCTGCTTTTTAGACGTCGGGGGAAACTACAGAGGAAGGCTCAAGATGGAGAAAGGAACGAACGGATATGTCTGCGAAACTGGGCAAGATTCCACCGGAGAAACTCAATGAACTCCTCATTTCCCACCGGGGAAAAAAACGGAGCGAGGTAACCCGCGGACCTTCCCTGGGGCGGGATTGCGCTCTTCTCGACTTTTTTTCCGACCTCATTGTCCTTACCTGTGATCCCGTTACCGGGATGGACGAGAGGGCAGGGTCGCTGGCCGTGCACCTTACGGCGAACGACGTGGTATGTGCCGGAGGAGAGCCTGTAGGGGTTTTAATAACCCTCCTTGTGCCCCCCCATGCTCCGGAGCGTACGATCCGGGATATCATGGGTGAGGCTGACAACACCTGCCGTGAGCTCGGAATGGCTATCCTGGGTGGACACACCGAGGTGACCGATGCGGTTACCCGCACGCTTGTCCACTGCACGGGGGTGGGCCGGGCTTCCCGCCGTGAATTGCCGGATATAGAGCGGGTACGGCCGAAGGATGCCATCGTCATGACCAAGGGAGCGGGGTTGGAGGGAACGGTGATTTTGGCCGGCATGATGGCAGAACGCCTGCTCCCTGTTCTGGGAGAAGAAGGGCTCGCACGGGCCCGTGGTCTCTGGCATTCCATATCGGTGGTTCCGGAGGGAACGCTCGCTCTGCGTTACCCCGTACACTGCCTGCATGATGCGACAGAGGGTGGAGTGACCGGGGCGGTATGGGAAGTGTGCTCAGCCCGCTCACTGGGGTTCGAAATTTGCGAAGAAGCGGTGAAGGTCTTTCCTGAAACCCGCACGCTTTGCGAGCACCTGGACATAGACCCCTTGAAACTCATTTCCAGCGGAACACTTCTTATCTTTACTCCACGAGCGCAGGAGTTGTGTGCAGCCCTGGAACGGGCAAACATTCCCGCCTCAGTCATAGGTGAAGTGCTCTCCGAACGTGAACGGGTCTTAATCCGCTCAAGCGGTAAGCGGGAAACCCTGGACAAGAGCCCTCATGATGAACTGTGGAGGGTGATGTCGCGATGAAGGCCGCCTTGGCTATCGGTAAGCGGCTTTTCCCTCTGCGTGGGATTTTGTGGGGAGTGGTGGCGCTGGCCCTTCTGTTCTTCTCCCGCACATCTGCGCCGGCATTTCTGCCCGGCATTATGCTGCTAGCAAGTGGGGAGGCGCTCCGTGTGTGGGGTGTGGGTCACATACGGGATTATCGTGGGTCGTTCCAGACTGTGCAGGCCTTGGCAACCTCCGGTCCATATGCCTATATCCGCAACCCCCTGTATCTTGCAAACGGCATAATAGGCTACGGGATAGTGGTTCTCTCCGGAGTCTACTGGTTCCTTCCCGTTTTTACCGTCTTATTCGCCCTCATTTATCTTCCCATAGTGAAAGCGGAAGAAGCTTATCTTGCCGGCAGATTCGGCGAGGAGTACCGGGAATACTGCCGGCGTGTTCCCCGATTCATTCCGCGGTTTTCACCCCATAACTCCTCAAAAGCTGAGTGGAGCTGGCCGGTGGTGAGATGCCGAGAATACCATACCTGGCTCACCCTCGCGGGTTTAGTGACTCTCTTTCTCCTGCGTTATCTCGGTGCTTTCAGGGCTCTCGGCCGGATACTCCTCGGACTGTAGGTCAATTACAAGTTTCACGTCTTTGAGGGTGATGCCGGTGTGATGCTTGATTTTTTCACGCACCTTTTGCTGTACCATGGGTGAAAATTCACTCACCGATATATGCGACCTGACCCCCAGGTGCAAAAGGAGGCGGGCGCTGTTTCCGGCTTTTTCCACCTCCGCCTCCATGGAGAGAAGGTCGGAAGTATCCCTGAGCGCCTCTTTGGCCAGCGAGCGGATGGAGTTATAAGATATTTTGATATCTCCCTCCGAAGTGTGATAAAGAACCGTCCGGTCAGCCCGGTACAAGAGAAACCGGAAGAGCAGAAGAGCAAGGAAAACGAAAAATGCCGCGAGCAGAACCCCCAGAAACTGAAAAAACCAGTGCTGGGTAAAGGTGCTCGTAAAGCCTACCAGCCACATTTGCACGGTAAGTAGCGACAGGATATTGAGAAACAGGGACACCAGAAAACCCGCAACAACCAGTGCAATAAGCCCCAAAATAACCGCGAAAAGCTTTCCCCAGAAATACATGTAATATGCCCACCTTTCTATGATAATATTTTTTTGGCCCAAAAAACGGGCCGTAAATGGGTATATGGGGGTAAAGGCAGTGAGTAGGGAGTAGTGAGTAGTGGAAAAACTTGCCGCCTTTCCCCTGCCTTTATCCGACTCACGACTTACGACTCACGATTCACGGCCCGAAGGGCATCCGTCTTACGTCTCCCGGCCTTTGACCGTCTGCCTCCTCGCAGTGACGGGATGAAAGTTATAGGTCATTGTACAAATCACGCCACTCACTGTTCATGCTCTCTACCAGCTTGATCTTTCTTCCCCTGCTCCCGCTTTTAATGTTCTTCTCCCGTGCTATGGCTTCGCTAATATCATCGCATA
>SKXZ01000132.1 GCA_007128145.1 Candidatus Nitricultor lacus
GTCACCGGGGTTTCTCGTCAGGTCAACATAATTGCGGTCGAGTCGAATGTAGCAGGGTGGGGGGCATACAGTAAAGCAGCACTCGCAGGAGATAGTGTCGTAATCTACAGTCGTTCTCATTTGATATGTGTCGATTCTAATGCAATACTCTTCGCAATCATCACCCGGAAGCTCAGGAGCAATTATGTGAAAGGGGTTTTCAACTACTGACAATTCAGTTTCGTCAAAAAACAACTCTTCTTCGCCTTTTGGTCCGACTAAGAACGCTTTCCATTGGTGAACAGGAATATCTTCAGGGATAAAACTCATTGCAATTGTATCCCCGCTTTCAAATGAGCCAGAAATGCCCGTAAATCATCGTTCTCCACATGAAGAATATGCTTTCCTTCCCGTTCCTTTTTGAGAAAAGTAAGGAACTGAAATAATGCCTGGCGGTAATTCTCCCGCGTATGAAACGAATAACGGCGTTCAATCAAAAGATAATCGAGAAATGAATCAACATAATGTTCAGGAGTTTTTAAGGACAATTGTGATCGGCACACCTTCCCAGTTCTGGTTTTCCCTCATAACACGGTTTATGACTTTAACACAGCGATCTATTTCGCGATCGCCCCCGGTGAAGTTGCTCAAAAAAGTAAAACGGGGAGGAGCCGTAGATTCCTGGTAAGCATAGAATATTCTCAGCGGCTTTCCTCCCCTCATGGGACACGCAAGGTCGTTCACCTGCTCTTTAACTGTTTTATTGAGCTGCGAAGTGGGAATAGTCTGATAATATCGACGCGCGATTTTTGCTGCTTCCGGCAGAATCTTAGACCGTAAATCAGGCGATAAAGCACTCCCCGCAAGGAAAACAGCATAATCAAGATATGGAAGCTGTGTTCTGCCCGCCCTTACCACTTGGTGTTTTTGGATTCCTTTGTAAAGTTTTTCTGCAATATCTATTTTGTTGAAAAAGACCAGGCAGCCTTTTCCTAACTGGCGTATTTCCTGTGCGATTTTTTTGTCCTGGTGAGTTATTCCTTGTGACGAATCTATCAAGAGAATGCATACCATGGCATCTCTCATGGAGTTCCGTGTTCTTATGGAAGCGTAAAAAGGAACGCTTTCGTCAGTCTTCCGGCGTCGGGCCAGGCCGGCCGTATCCACCAGGACAAGGCGGGAAAGAGCATGCTCAAGATCACTTTCCACAGCATCTCGTGTCGTACCCGGGATATCGCTGACCAAGGCCCTTTCTTTTCCGAGTAAAGTATTGAATAAAGTCGATTTCCCCACGTTCGGCCTTCCAACAACAGCCAGGCGCAATGGCGTATCATGGTGGTCTTCTCCGGGTGAAAAAGGCGCCGCGGGAATCGTAGAAACGAGAAGTTCCTTCAAAAAAACGATACCATCTCCGTGAGTAGCGGAAACCTGGAGGATTTCGGGTATGCCGAGGGAGTAAAATTCCGCAGGTACGGCTTCGTGGGTCATCCCCTCACGCTTGTTGATAACCAATATCACCCGCCGGCCGGTGGTACGCAGTCGTAAGACCATTTCCTCGTCGAGAGAGGAAAAATGTGTTCTTCCATCCACCACAAGAAGAATGCAGGTTGCCTGTTCAAAGAGACGCCAAACCTGTTCTTCCATGTTTTTCTTCAGAGGATCATTCTCGCCATGGAAAAACTCCATACCACCCGTATCAGCTACCCGGAATTTTCTTCCTTCAATGGATACGGTTTTTTCAATTATGTCCCTGGTAACCCCCGGTTGCGCGTCAACTATCGAAATTCTCTTTCCACTTAACCTGTTAAACAGGGTTGATTTTCCCACGTTCGGCTTACCGGCAATCACCAAAAGCGGAACAGTATTACTCATAGGTTTGGTCCTTTTGGGGTTGATGTATATTTTGCCTATCAAAGCTCTCAAGTGTTTTTTTCACTTCGTTCACCTGGAAATCCGGTGTTGAAGCACCACTTACCACCAACACTCGCTCGTGCGGTGCAAACCATTTGGGATGTATCTCAGACGATGCTTCAACCCAGTGAGTTTTTATCTCTTTATTTTGTGACATAAGATACAGGGCTTTTGTATTGGAGCTATGTTTCCCTCCTACTACCACTACCGATTGTATGGCACCGGAAAGGAGAAACCTATCCAATTCTTCCTGCCTCAGCCCGGTTTCGGGGCAGAGGGTATCATGGATTTCGTATTGTATGCCATGTCCTTTCAGAAAGTCCTGAAATTTCAAAAACACTTGTCGTGGAAAGGTGGTTTGCTCCAGTACGGCAACTTTCGTATATTCGGGAATTTTTTCTATCTCTTTTTCCCACCTGGAAGAATCATCTCCCACAACCAGTGGCAAGCTGACCAGGTGGCTTATTAACGCTGTAACTTCTGCATGGGTAGGATTGCCTAATATAACAAGAAAAAAACCTTTCTTTTCCAGCTCCCCAGCCAAATTATGCACTTTTTTCACTCGGGGGCACGTAGTGTCCACAACGGAAACCCCCCGTTCAAACAATGCCTGCAGGTGTTGTTTTTCTATCCCGTGTGAGCGTGATACAACTATCGATCCCGGGTGAGCCTGGTCGGGGTGTTCGATTCTCCGGGCACCCTTTTTTTCCAACATTCCGATCGCTTCCCGATTGTGCACAAGCTCGCCCAGTAAAAACACTTTCCTGTTTCCTGACAACGCGGCTCGAGCCAGCTTAAAAGATCGTTGTACCCCGGGGCAGAACCCCAGATTGTGAGCAAGAATTATTTCCATGAATTCACCAATTCCCGTTTCTCTGTTCCCCGGTTTTACATTTCCTCGAAATATCCCCATACCAAGGACGCTCTTCTCTTACCAGGTCAATAAGGACTCCGAGTACTTCGTCTATGGATAGAGATGAGGTATCCACGGTTATCGCGTCTTTTGCTTTTTTTAGTGGTGCATCCTTGCGGGTCGAGTCGATGGAATCTCTCTCTAAAATATTTTGTAACACTGTATCATACTGAGTATCCAAACCTTTTTCCTTGTTTTGCTGGAAACGCCGGTTTGCTCTCACTGTTGGAGAGGCGGTAAGGAATATCTTCAAGTCAGCATCAGGCAGAATAACCGTTCCAATGTCACGCCCCTCTGTAACCGAAGGCCGTGATAAAGCCAGCTTCCTCTGCAGCTGGCGTAAATATGTTCTTACCTCCGGGATGCGGGCTACTGATGATACATGTTCATCCACCTGCGGGGAACGTATTTCTTCACCCATTGGGTTTCCCTCAAGTTTGATTTCAACCGTGTCATTGCGTTCGATGAACTCGATAAGAAGTTTCCTGAGGGTTTTTTCAAGCACCTGCGTATCGGTGTAATGAACTCCGTTTGCCAGAAAATATGCGGTGAGCGCGCGATACATCGCTCCCGTGTCTATATACAGGTATCCTAGTTTTTCAGCGAGTAAACGTGCCATTGTACTCTTCCCCGATCCCGCCGGGCCGTCTATAGCGATGCACTGTTTCATTTTCCCCACTTACTCCTTCAACCTTCGCATTCCGAGTGTCTCCATATCTTTGAAAAAAGAAGGGTAACTTATTCCTATGCAGTCTATTCCCTCTATCTCGGTTTCCCCTTTGGCCACCAGCGAGGCGACAAGAAAACTCATGGCGATGCGGTGGTCTCCATGACTTTGCAGTCTGGCGCCCCTCAGGGGAGTAGGGCCATCGATAATAAGCCCATCCGGTGTTTCTTCTACCGCTGCGCCCATCTTGTTCAGTCCATCGGCAACGGCGTGCAAACGGTCAGACTCCTTAAGGCGCAATTCTTCCGCACCGGTAATAACCGTTCTCCCCTCAGCCTGGGTCGCGGTTACTGCCAAAATGGGAATCTCATCGACCAGGGAGGGTATTATCTCTCCTCCGAAGCTCGTTGAATGTAAACGAGATGCAACCGCCCTGATGCTACCGCTTTCTTCTCCCCCTTCCTGCGTGGTGACCGTGGGGTGTTCCGTAATCTGTGCACCCATGGAGCGAAGAACACGCAAAAAGCCCGTCCTGGTTGAGTTCAGGCAGATATCGGTCACTGTTACTTCTGATCCGGGAACCAGGAGAGCTGCGCATAACAAGAAAGCCGCTGAAGATGGGTCGCCAGGAAGCACCAGTTCCCGCGGGGAAAGCTCTGCTGGTGGTTCCACGTATATGGTATCCTCCCTGCGGGATAGAGAAACACCAAAATATCGGAGCATCCTTTCGGTGTGATCGCGACTGGCAATGGGCTCCTCAATCCTGGAAGTGCTTTTCGCCGAAAGAGCGGCAAAAAGCAGCGCGGATTTTACCTGGGCACTTGGAACTTCGAGTGCATACTGTAAGGGAAAAAGAACGGATTTCCCTTGAACTATAAGGGGAGGAAAACGATCTCCGCCTCTTCCCGCAATAAACGCTCCACTTTTACGTAAAGGAATGATAATTCGCTTCATAGGTCTTTTTCTGATACTCTCATCACCCGTGAATACTGAAATCCCCTCTACTCCACATGCGATACCCGAAAGCATTCGTATGGAGGTCCCTGAATTACCTGCATCCAGGATGTCATCCGGCTCTGAAAGATGGTGGAGGCCGGGGCTTTTTATCACAAGCTTTTCGGCGTGTTCGTTTTTTTCAAAGTGTACGCCAAACCTTTCCAGGCACCGAAGGGTTGACAGGCAGTCCTGGCAGAAAGAAAATCCTTCTATCCGCGTAGTTCCGTTGCACAATGCGCCAATCATGGCTGCACGGTGACTTAAGGATTTGTCGCGGGGACATCGTATCGTCCCTTCCAGGGGACGCGAGGCAGGAATAACACGAATGCTGGTCATTTCCCGCTCTCCAGGTCCGGGCGAAGAGAATGAGCTTCTCCAAGATACACATGCCGTATATCATTTTGAGCGTGGTCACCGACTTCGGCCAGGGTAAGCATACGGATACAGCGGAGTTGGGAGCCGGGAACGGGAATTTCCTTAGAACACATGATAGGAACATAGCGGTAGCGCTCCTGTTTTCGTATCATTTCTGCGGGAAAAACAGAAGATAGGTCTTCAGTCATGGTGATGAATAAGGCTGATACTTTTTCCGGCGATAATCGATTACGCTTCATGATAGTATCAATCAACTCGAGCGAAGCTTCTCCGATTATCGAGGGGGTATCTTTATCGACACATATAGCACCTCGTATTCCCCTTATCACTGCACTTTCCTTTCTCTTTTTTTCATTTCATTCTGAATACTGATTTCTGAATCCTGGTACCTGTTTCTCAATATTCAATTCCCTCCCTGGCACAGACGCCTTTTTGGGCAGGATGTTTTATCATCCGAACCTCAGAAACAAGATCCGCCGCACTCACCAACTCTTCCGGTACGGTTCTTCCGGTAATAACGACTTCTGTACCGGCTGCTCTTTCGCTCAATATGCGAGCACATTCATCCCATCCAAGAAGGCCAAGGGTAAAAGCATAAGCCAGTTCATCAAGGATTATAAGTCGGTATTTACCACCAAGGAGATGTTTTTTGACCATTTCCCAGCCGAGGAGCCATTCCTTGCGATCGGCTTCTTCGACCTTTCCGCCCATTATAAATTCTCCGCTACCAAACTGGAAAATATCCACACCTGGCAGGTATTGAACAGACACGAGTTCTCCGGTAAATCTTTTCTTAAAAAACTGTACAACCAGTACCGGCCACCCATGACCGACAGCCCGCATAATAAGCCCCAAGGCGGCTGTGGTTTTCCCTTTTCCGTTGCCGAAATATACCTGGATCATCCCCTCTTCAGTATTTTTTTTCTCCATGTTTTTTCTCCTTGACGTACTCACAAAGTTCATATTTTTCCTGTTGGGTAAGGGATCTCCAGTGTCCTGGAAGCAGATCCTCATCAAGCCGCAGGGGCCCCATGGACAGCCGGACTAATCTTAACACGGGACAGTCCACCGAATCAAACAGGATCCTCACTTCATGTTTTTTCCCCTCTGTCAGAATGACTTCCGAGAGAGTAACGGAGGGGTTCGAAGATATGGTTTTACCGGATTGTATGCGATAGGTTTCTCCGCGAATATGGATACCGGTCCGCATTTGGCTGAAATGTTGCTGGGTCACTCCA
>SKXZ01000126.1 GCA_007128145.1 Candidatus Nitricultor lacus
TCATGTTATTGTAAAAAAAGGAATTGCCCGTACTTTTCAAAATATCCGCCTTTTCCCCGCTCTTACCTGTATTGAAAATGTTATGTCAGGACCGCACTGTCATGGAAGCAGTGGAACATGGGCTTCAGTGTTCCGCACGGCCTCCCAGGGTATTGAAGAGAGGGAAATAGTTGAAATTTCTTCTTACCGCCTGCATCAAGTAGGGTTGTGGGAATCCCGCAACGAATTAGCACGTAATCTCCCTTATGGAAAACAGCGCTACCTTGAAATAGCTAGGGCTCTTGCTAGTAATCCACGATTGCTGATTTTAGATGAACCATCCTCAGGACTCAACGACAGGGAGTCTGAAGAACTAATGGAGCTTTTGAAAGAACTTACAGAGGAAGGGTTTACCATATTACTTATCGAGCACGATATGAATGTTGTTATGGGAATCTCGGACAGTGTAAGTGTTATGGATATGGGGAGCTTGATTGCACAAGGGTCTCCTGCACAGGTATATAACGATCCACGGGTCATCGAAGCCTATCTGGGGAAGGAAGAGGGCGAGTATGAGTAAGATGGGCACTCTGCTTTCGGTAGAAAACCTGTGGATATCTTATGGAGCGGTTGAGGCCCTGCGTGGGGTCAACTTGGAGCTGGGATCAGGGGATATTGTTGCGGTTTTGGGAGCAAACGGTGCCGGCAAGACTACCCTTCTTAAAGCAATATCGGGGTTGCTCAAGATAAAACAAGGCCAAATATTTTTGGAAGGCAACGATCTTTCCCGTTTCCTTCCGTTTGAGCTGGTGGGGCTGGGAATTTCCCACGTACCGGAAGGAAGAAAAGTATTCGCCACTCTTACTGTTGAAGAGAACCTTGCTTTAGGTGCTTACGGGGTGAGAAATCTTCCTGCAGGTCGAGATGTTGGAATCAGGAGGGATTGGGTATTTGAACTATTTACCATTCTGAAAGAGCGAAGGAAGCAGTTAGCTGGGACACTTTCGGGAGGGGAACAACAAATGTTAGCCATAGGGCGGGGGCTGATATCGCGTCCCCGCCTCCTTTTAATGGATGAACCATCCTTAGGGCTTGCTCCACGAATTGTGCAGGATATATTTCGGGTAATTCGACAAATTCACCAGGAAGATCAAGTTTCGATATTATTAGTCGAGCAAAATGCCCGAAAAGCTCTGGCTGTTTCCAGGTATGCTTATATTCTGGAAACGGGGGATATTTCAATTCAAGGTGAAGCACGGAAGCTGAAAGACGATGAACGAGTAAGATCCGCATACCTGGGAGGTTCGGGAGTAAAGTGAAAAAACGAACTCTCGTAGATTGATACAAGCCGTGGAGGTGTGTTGTGGATCCAAAAGACGACCAAAGATTTTTGGCTTCGTTACTCAATACACTCAAGATGAAACGGGGAAACGCTGAGTTTTGTTCTCGGCTTGGAAATCGTTTTTCAACCCTGAGGTCTCTTTTTTTCCGCCTGTACGGTCATAGAAATGATTTTCTTTATTGGTATACAGAGCTCATTCGCATACTCCATCGTTCCTACCTTAAACGCTCCCCGGAACTCAAAATCATCGACCGCGCCCGTGAAATGAACCCCGGATGGTTATTGAACGAAGGTTTGGTGTCCTATACACTTTATGTTGATCGTTTTGCAGGTAACTTAGTCGGGTTATGCTCTAAAATACCGTATTTCAAGGAATTAGGCGCGAACCTCATCCACCTCATGCCGTTATTACGCTGCCCTCCCATGGATAATGACGGGGGGTATGCCGTGAGTGATTACCGTGCGGTGCAGTCCAGCCTGGGAACTATGCAAGATCTTCGCAGCTTCTCATCGCATTTACGTAAGAATCAGAGGTTGCTTCAACTTGACCTAGTGGTAAATCATACATCCGATCAACACGAATGGGCTCGACGTGCCAGGAAGGGAGAGCGGGAGTACCAGGATATGTATTTCACGTTCGATGGCCGGTCTAATCCAGACCGCTTTGAGGAGAGCTTGCCGGAAGTTTTCCCTCTTTCGGCACCTGGAAACTTCACCTATATTTCCCAAATAGACAAATGGGTGATGACGGTTTTTCATAACTACCAATGGGATCTTAATTATACCAATCCCCGTGTTTTTTTAGAAATGTTGCAGAATCTTTTTTTCCTGGCTGACCAGGGAGCAGATGTTTTGCGTCTCGATGCCATACCATACCTTTGGAAGAGGATAGGAACCAACTCTCGTAACCAAGCCGAAGCGCATTGGATTTGCCAGTTATTCCATGCATGTATCAGGGTGGTATGTCCAGGGGTGTCATTAGTGGCTGAAGCGGTTGTGGAGCCCCGGGAAGTGGTCCGCTATTTTGGTGAGCGTGAGAGTGCTGGGGCGGAATGTGACATGGCGTATCATGTGCTGTATATGGTTCTTTTATGGGACGCTTTGGCTACGGGAAAAAATTCGGTTTTTCTCAGGAGCCTGTCTAGTCTGCCAAAACTTCCAGCGAACGTTACCTGGCTTACCTACCTGCGTTGTCATGATGATATCGGGTTGGGATACGATGATGCGGATTTACGGGGGTTGGGAATAGACCCCGCTCTGCATCGTCGTTTTATAGTGGATTTTTATAGTGGGCGTTATCCCGGCTCGTACGCAAGTGGGAGAATATTTATGGAAAATTCTCGAACCGGGGATGCCCGGATATCTGGAACGGCGGCATCACTCGTGGGTCTCGAAAAAGCAATTCTCGCGAATGATACCGGAGCCGTCCATGATTCGGTTCATCGGTTGCTTTTACTTTACGGACTGGTAATGTCTTTTGGAGGTTTACCCGTTGTCTATGCAGGTGATGAGGTTGGGTATTGCAATGATTACTCACAATTAGAAAATAATAAGGAGCAGGAAGACAACCGCTGGATACACCGGCCGGAAATCGATTGGGATAAAATCTCTCGCAGAAATCTTTCAGGAACGATAGAAGAGCGCATCTATCGTGGGATGAAAAATATGATTACAGTTCGCAAAGCAACAAAGGAATTTTCATTCCATGCCCACCGTAGATTCATCGATGCCGGTGATCCCCATGTGTTGTGTTTCGTGAGATCGTTTCATGAGCAGAGAACAATGGTTTTGGCCAACCTGAGCAATTCATCCCGAAAAATTGACCCTTTAATTCTTTACTGGGGTGGGTTGACTGGAAAAATTCAAGATCGTTTGGGCAGCCACCCGCTCTGCCGGGAGGGGGAAGTCTATGTTTTGCCTCCCTATGGGTTATATTGGCTAGCGCGGGTATGATTGACCGGATCTTCCTTCTACTACCTCTCTATTCAAAGTCAGGGGGCGACAATATTGGCTGTAGAGGGTACAATGTGGAAAACAATCCTGGAAGGAGGAATTTCATCTATCATGAAACGAAAGATATCGATGCCGTATTGGTGTGTAGGGAATCCTGTGGGTGACCCATTTGGACCGGGTGTTTTGAACAAGATAAGTTCATTGGAAGTAACTGATCTTCTTGTAGAGGCTCGCAGAGAAGGGCTTATTGATTTTACGGCTGCTCACGACTGTGACCTTGTTCCATGGGATCCCGTTAATAATAATGATGACCAGGATGAGAGTAGTTCTGTTTTCCAGACTCTGAAATCTATTAAGGAGAAACTGGGTAAAGCGGATATTCAGTTTAAGATGATCTCGTGTAATCTTCATGCCGACCCGGTATTTCGAAATGGCGGCATAGCCAATCCTGACCCCCGTATCAGGATTTTAGCCGCACAGAAAGTAATGCGGGCTTTGCGTATAGGTCATTTTCTTGGAGCAGAATATTTTACTTACTGGGTGGCCAGAGATGGTTTCGAGTGCCAGTTTTCCGTGCCATGGGAAAATACATACCGTTTTTTAGCCGAAGGTCTTGATTTAGTGAGCAATTATGTTCAAGAGGAAAATCTCGGTTATCGTGGAGGAACGGTTGAATATAAGCCAAACGAGCCGCGTGGTGAGAGTTTTCTCCCCACTGTTGGCCATTCCCTTGCTCTCATTTCCCGCCTGAAGCGCCCTGATTTTTGGGGTGTTAACCCCGAAGTTCTTCAACACGATCAAATGACCGGTCTGACCTCTGTTGGCGCTGTTGCTTTCGCTGTTGCCGCGGGTAAGCTGTTCTTCATTCATGTGGGGAACCAGAAACCAAACCAGTTTGATAATGATAACCCTCCATTGATTGGTATGGATGGGGTGAAAGAATTTGTTAGCATTCTTTATATTCTTGAAAGAATGGCTTGGGAAGGATATGTTGAATTTGATAATCATCCTTTGCGTACCGACACTGCTCCTGGGGGAGAGAACCGGTTGAATGTCCGGAGGGATTATATCCGCTTGGCGGTTGAGTCTTACAAAGCAGCGGAAACAAAAGCCGAAGAGCTTGCCCAGGATGAAAAGATACAATCTGCTCAGCGGAAGATTTGGGAAACTGATACCCAAGCGGAGAAGGCTCTGGGGAGTGGGTCGCTGTCTGAGGTAGATGCTTATCGCTGTGATTACCAGTCATTAGTGAGGGAAAGATTGGGAATTGGAGAACTTGACCTCTTAATTGCACGTCGTCTATTCGGTCAATAACGGAGAGCATTTTGAAGAACGCACATCATCCTCATTAAATACACTGTTGGAGTATTAGAGAGTGGGAGCCATGGAGTGGAAAAATCTTCTTTGAATGACTTTTCTGCTCCTTCTCTGTTCTTGATCTAAGCAGGTGTTCTTTCGTTTTGCTTCTTAAGTTATCCACTTTTTCACAAATATTTTTTTCCTTGATGGATATTTTCAACCAGGGAAATGGCGTCACCTGCAGAAGAACCCATGGCATCAGCGCCGACCTTTTTCCATAGGTGAGTGTCAAAGTTGAATGGAGCTCCGCCAACGATTATTTTGATAGACGCATTCATTTTCCTGAGTAATTCTCTCACTCTTTGTATGTGTATGGCAGAGGGATACATGAGCACAGAAATCAAAATCATTTCAAGGCGATCAGTCAGGGCTCTTTCTACAACCTCTTCTGGAGGAATGCTGTGCCCATAGTCAAGGGGTCGATAGCCCGCTGAGCGTAAAACTGATAGTACAATTTTTTTACCGAGTGGATGTGAATCCATTAATGTAACGACGGCCATGCGAGGAGAGTTTGCACGGGGAGTTCCCTCAGGGGGGAGGATGCTTTCGATAATTTCTTCACACAGGAGGCCTCCCAAATAAATGTGGGTGAGAGAAAGGTTTCCTCTTTCCCAGTCGTTACCCAGTTTTGTGAGAACGGGTGTTACGACATTATCAATAAATGCCATAGGTTGTATTTTTCTACATGCTTTTTCGGCTGTTTCTGCCGCCATAAAATGATCTATTTTGATCAGTGCTTCGAAAAAGCTCTGTCGAAAACCAGAAAGACCGGCTATCATTTCTTTCCTCCTCTTCACAACGGTGCATTGTTTTTCCCTGGATGAAAACATACAGTAAAAAGTGATTATTGGGAAATAGCATACATTTTGTTTTACTTCCCTATCTGTGCGATAACCCGAGCAGGTGATCCAGAGCTACCGGCTATGGGTATAAGGCCGATAAAGAGGGTAAAATCCCGAGCCGGTAAAAGATAGAGATTAGTAAGATTTTCAAGGTGATAACCACCCCGTTTGAATAGAGCATAGTTCGAACGGAATTCATTATCAACCCCCGGATCGATTCCGTAAGTATCTATACCCAGGCCGAGACACTTTCGCTCCTCAATAAGAAATATTACCGCTTTTTCACTGTATCCGGGAAAGTGCATAGAACCATCGTGGGAAAATCCAAAATACTTTGAGTGGTCAGTCCATTTTTTACTCCAACCAGTGCATGCTAAAACGTAGGACCGGGATGGAATGCATCCGTATTCTGCTTCCCAGGCGATAATATCTTTAACAGTTAGTGCATAGTCTTTGTTATTGGAACAAGATTTTTGAATGTCCAAAACCACTCCTGGAGCAACTAGGTTTTCCGGCGGAATCATCTCTGCTGTAATTCTACCAGCAATAAAATGTGCAGGAA
>SKXZ01000206.1 GCA_007128145.1 Candidatus Nitricultor lacus
AGAAGTTCGTCCAACCGTATTTTTTCCATGATGGGTACTATTTTTTCCGCTCTACGATGAAGCAGGACAGTTCTCGCAGGCGGGGGAAAGAACGCTCTATGCGGCCTAAATACGAAAGTGCCTTTTGAAATGTTGAGGAAAGCGCATCCCTGGCTTCTTCCATTCCCTCGATTCGTATCAGGGTGGCTTTTTCCTGGGCTACATCTTTACCTGCGGTTTTTCCCAAAATATGTGAACTTGCAGTAAGGTCAAGGATGTCATCTTTCAATTGAAAACATTCACCCAGCAGGCGGCCGAATTCGCTGAGCAGCATTAACTCTTCTTCGTCCCCTCTCCCGGCCAAAGCACCGCAAACAACACAGGCACGTATTAAAGCCGCGGTTTTCATGCGCATGATATGGTGTACCGTATCCCGGCTGACTGTTTTTTCCTCCGCTTCTAAATCAAGAACCTGGCCACCTACCATCCCTTCTGTTCCAAGGGCATCTAAAAGGGTATTGGTTAGAGAAAGCACAGTCTTTTCACCAAATTTCGAGAGAAATACCGTATCGGAGAGAAAGAACCGGAAGCCCTCAATCAACATGGCATCACCAGCCAGTACTCCCATGCTTTCCCCGAACGCACGGTGAAGGCTCGGTTTTCCTCTCCTGTAATCATCATCATCCATGCAGGGTAAATCATCGTGTACCAGGGAAAATGAATGAATCATCTCTATCCCGCCGGCCAACGGAAGCAGGCTCTCCGGATCGAGGGAAAATCCTTCTCCGGCGGCAAACAACAAGGAAGCCCGCACCTTCTTCCCTCCACCTATACTCCCGTAACGCATTGCTTCTTCCAGGGAGGAAGGAGCAGAGGGAAAACGTAATTTTCGGGAAAGATACTCATCAACCAGTGTTGCATTGCTTTGAAGATATTCATTAAGCTTCACAAGTTCACCACTCACTATTTTTTATTTGAGGAGGCGATATTTTTCGCGAGTTTTCCCAGCACGCCATTTATGAACTTCCCCGATTCTTCCGTGCTGAATTTTTTTGCGAGAACCACAGCTTCATTAATGGCAATTTTCACCGAGATATCCGGCACATTCAATATTTCATGGACCGCGATGCGGAGAATATTACGATCAACTGTCGCCATGCGGTGAAGAGGCCAGCCGGGAGTAAGCTCCATGATGGAACGGTCAATACACTGAAGCTGCTTTTCCACCCCTCGAGTCAAACAGAGAAAAAACTCACGGTCGTCTTCTTTCCAATCAGAAGGCGGGGGATCAAGACGGAATATCTCCTGCATTGGAATATCTCTCATATCCCACTGGTACAATACCTGGAGTGCTTTTTCCCTGACCTTACGTCTCATGAACTTTCTTTCATCCCTAGTTTGAGCGGTATCACGGGACGAGCACCGGTGAAATGTCGTCATTGAGTCCCAAAGCGGAAAATTCCTGCACGTTGATATCGATTCTCTCCAACCTCAGGCCTGTTTGACTCTCGAACTTTTCTTTCAATTTTTTCTGCAGTTCCCAGGACACCTCGGGAACCCGTTTCGTCAGGTTCAAAACCACGTACAAGCTGATATAAATGACTTTTTTCCGGAATTCGATACGGACACTTTCTTCACTGGATTTCTCCAGTGCTTCCACACCGGGAACGCTGAGAATGATATGCTCTACTAACTGGTGCAACAAGCGATGTGGCAGAATCACCATACCGAGATCGGTTTCCACTTCCACGTATTTATGAAAAAATTCCGCTTTGCGTTTTCTCACTTGGACGCTCTCTCCAGATATTCACGGGTACGAGTATCCACCCGTATCAATTCACCTTCTTCGATAAATAGGGGAACCTGAATAACAACTCCTGTTTCCAGGGTTGCAGGTTTGGTTCCGCCTGAAGCGGTATCTCCCTTGATACCGGGAGGAGTTTCTTTTATCGTTATCTCCACAAAGGAAGGAAGTGTGACACTGATAATGCGATCCCCGTATGTGAGAAGTTCAACTTCAAGGTTTTCGGTTAAAAAGTCAATTGCGTCACCCACCACTTCCTTCTGCACGACTTTTTCCTCGTAGCTTTCCATATCGAGGAAATGGTAGCCAATGCCATCATTGTACATGTATTGTGCCTTTTTCCCCTCCAGGATAATTCTCGCTACTTTCTCCCCCGCTCGAAATACTTTTTCCACGGTAAAACCGGTATTGACGTCATGCACTTTTGTTTTTATCAGTGCGCCACCTTTACCGGGCTTGGTGTGCTGAAAAGTGGTAACGACATACAAATTTCCATCTACTTCAATGGCAGTACCGACCCTGAGGTCGTTACTGGAAATAAATTCCGGCATTACTTTTCTCCTTTCTGAACTGACATTTACACCAGAATAGGAAGGCGGTTCAAATATCTGCCCCCATCCTTGCAGACAAGAAGCATATTTTCAAGACGGGCACCTCCCACCCCAGGCAGGTATACTCCCGGTTCAATGGTTATGATCATTCCCTCCCGAAGGGTCAGGGTTCCTTTCGGCCCTATCCGTGGCTCCTCGTGTACATCGATTCCGACCCCGTGACCTAAGCCATGGGTAAAATACTTCCCCCATCCACATTTGTCAAGATGGTTACGCGCTCTTTTATCCACATCGGCGCATACAACACCTTCCCGGGCTGTCTCCTGAACGATGAGCAAAGTATCACGTAAAACGGTGATAGCCTGTGTGAGCCGGTGATCGGTTTTTTTGCCCAACACGCTGGTGCGCGTGGTATCAGAACAATACCCCTCATATCTCGCTCCCCAATCTATAACCACACAGTCACCTTCCCTCAGGGTATGGTTGCTCGCTCGGGCATGGGGAAGGGCTGAACGAGCACCGGAGGCGACTATGGTGGGAAAGGCAATGTCGGCCTCCTGTGAGCGCATGCTATAATCAAGCTCAAGAGCTATGTCTCTTTCCCGCATTCCAGGCCGAATAAGCCAGCGCACTTTCTTGAAGGCACCCTCAGCGATGGCCAGGGCTTTTTCCATGCTTGATACTTCACTCTTTTCCTTGACCATGCGTGCATGTTCAGCAAGCGATGAGACCTCATGGGGGGTCACTCCATTTTCACGCAAACTGTTATACGCCTTTACTGCAAGTGTATTTTCTACCATGCATTCTGTTATACCCTTGTTGCGCAATGTTTCTGTTACAGCCTGCCATGGAGTGTTAGCGAATGAAACCACCTGCACCCCCCCGTCTACCTCTTGATGAGCCTGGGTCACGTAGCGGCCGTCGCAAAGGAGGATTGCCTCACCTTCCTCCAGAAGAAGTAAAAAACCGGTTGAACCGGAAAAGCCGGTAAGGTAGAAGAGGTCAGAAGGAAGCGTAACAAGGAAGGCTTTCTGTATGGAGGGGCATATTCTTTTACGGCGGAGGGAAAACTTCATTGCTGCCTTTCAGCGAGAAAATACTCCATGGCCAGGAGGTATCCGTAATATCCCAGTCCGCTCACCTGGCCCACGCTAACGGGTGCCGTTACCGAGTGCTGCCTGAATTCCTCTCGAGCATAAATGTTCGACATGTGAACCTCCACCACCGGCGTATCCACCGCGGCTATAGCGTCTCGAATCGCGTAACTGTAGTGAGTGTAAGCACCGGGATTGAAAATAATACCATCATAGTCATCGGCGGAATGTATGCGGTCTATGAGTTCACCTTCATGGTTCGATTGAAATATTTCTGTCTCTACTCCCCGCTTATCCGCCTCATCCAGGAGAATTTGCCTGATTTCTGCAAAAGTCTTCACACCGTAGATGCCGGGCTCCCTGGAACCCAAAAGGTTCAGGTTCGGTCCAAAAAGGAAAAGGAATTTCATGGTTCTACCACCTCACACAGGGCGGGCAAAACCTCGGATACCATATCTTCATCTATTTTTATTCCGAAAAGCGGTTTGCCGCTTTCTTTTACGATAGATATGCGCAATTGACCCGCTTCCTTTTTTTTGTCTTGTCGGAGCGCCTGGAAAAAGATTTCACGCGATACCGGAACACTCACTTTTGTGGGAAGGTCGGAGGCACGGAGCATTTCTTCCTGCAGTGAAATGAACCCGGGATCAACAAAACCAAGATTTTTCCCGATTATTGCTTCTCCCACCATGCCTACCGCTACTGCCTCACCGTGTCGCAACACTCCGTATCCTGCGGCTTTTTCCAGGGCATGTCCGATGGTATGGCCGTAATTGAGCACGGCTCTTATCCCGCTTTCAAGCTCGTCCTCTTCCACAACCTCCCGCTTGTAATCGATGGAGAGATACACGACCTCTTCAAGGATATCCTGTATTCCGGAAGAAAGTTCACGGGTTTTTTCTTTCAAGATCCGTAAGAGCTTTCCTCCCGCCAGGAATCCTGCCTTGAGTACTTCACTCATTCCTTCGCGAAATTCCCGTGGAGGAAGCGTTTCCAAAAAAGACAAGTCGCACATAACACCATCAGGCTGGTAAAAGGTACCCACCAGGTTTTTCCCTTCGGGAAGGTTCACCCCGGTTTTCCCGCCTACCGAGCTATCCACCTGGGCCAACAGGCTTGTTGGTATTTGGTAATAGCGAACGCCCCTCATATATGTTGAGGCCGCAAAACCGGTAATGTCGGTAATCACCCCACCGCCAAAGGCGATTAATGCACTTTTCCTGTCCAGTCCCGCCTGGGATAAGTGGTGATATATTTCCCCGGTCGTCGCCAAAGTTTTATATTCTTCCCCGTCAGGCAGAATAATTTCAGCAAATTGGGGAACCAGTTTTTGAAAATAACTCCGCACTGCAGGAAGGTGAAGCTCAGCAAGCGTCGTATTGGTTATCAGTGCGCAGGAAACGGGAGGAGGACCGAAGATATCGTGCCATTTGATACGGGAAAAAAGCGCGGTATCAATAACAACCGGGTAAGCCTTATCTTTGATATGAACGTTTAAGGTCCGCACGAACAGCTATTTCCTCCGCAATGTCCTTTGGTGAATGATTATCTGTATCAATTGTAACACGCGCACGCTCATAATAGGGAACACGTTTACGGTAAAGCTCAAAAAGCTTTTCTTTGCTGCTGTATTGGCTGGTAAGAGGGCGATTACGGTCACCTTGTATCCTTTTATAGAGGGTCTCAAATTGACATTTTAAATAAACGGTTAGATAAGAGACATTCAATATGTCCCAGTTCGTTTCCCGTGTGGGGAGTCCTCCGCCTGTAGCAACGACCGTGCTGCTTTCGTGAGAGATTCTCTCGAGGGCTTCTGACTCGAGCTCCCGGAAATATTCCTCTCCGAAACGGGAGAATATCTCCGCTATGGAGATCCCTTCTTTATCAGATATGACACAATCAAGGTCAATAAATTTCCATCCCAATTTCCGGGCAAGGATTCTCCCCACCGTGGTCTTCCCGCAACCCATAAAACCAAGGAGGGCGATGTTACCACCAAGAAATCTCAATCTTATTTTCACCTTAAGCCGGAGAAAGCCTGTTTATTGTTAATCATTATTGTTAACATCATTATCATTGTTGTTGTTGTTGGTTCTTATGCAGTCATCAATATCTATTTCTTTGTTTTTGGTTGTTACATTTCCTAATACATCGTGCACGACAACTGTTGCAACAACGGTCTTTGGTGCAACGGATGCTGATGGGCAACCACCTATAGTATTTCCAGGACATCCATTATCAACAAAGGAAACACGGTCAGATATGAATGGAGGTGACGTAACAACACCAGCTGGTTGGTCATTGATAAAAAACTCTACTCTCTCGACTCTGGCGGGGTTATTCACGACAACAGATATTGCAATATCCTCTTCGCTGCAGAAGGCTTCGATTTTTATATCATCCTGAATTATGCCAGTAAAAGCAGTTATACCGATTTCCTTGCGGAAGGTAACTGCGTGACCGGCAAGATCTTTCCCACTGAAGGCAATTTCAGCCCTTGCTTGATTAATACCCTGGGAGAGAAGATATCCTTCCACTTTCGG
>SKXZ01000101.1 GCA_007128145.1 Candidatus Nitricultor lacus
GGATAATTGGTAGAAGTGACGAGGGTAGAAGTTCTGTCATCTTCGAAGGGGATAAGGACTTCAAATACCAAGTGGTGTGGCAGCTCATTGCAACCCCCATAGCCTCGTATGGAAGATTCACCAAGCTGCCGGGAAAGGATGAAATCGATATACAGAGCTAATACGGGTAAACTACGCCTATCTCGTCAATGGCCCACCCTTTATGAGTTTTGACCAACAGCATGTTGATCGTCCAACCTTCTCTACACAGCCTACTTACCTTTTCCGGTACTTGAATGGTGATGTTTTTCTTTATATCCGGTGCTCTGAGGTGCAACATGCCCGGTTCGACCTTGACCACATCAAAAAAGTCATCGAGTTCTTCCCCCTCTTCTTGAGCCAAAGGCTGCGATTCCACGTAATCGAACAAAGCCATAGTGAAGTCTTCAATTTCCAGCATATCGGTTAAGGCATCTTCGGCTTTTTCCATCATATAATCTGCCTGACCCTGACCGATAAACTCTTTTTCAAGCATCCACAAAGCCAGCTTTTTCATGATTGTCCCGGAGTCTTCCAGTATGTCCCTACCGAAGAATACCTTGTGGGGTATGAAATAATATAGAAATTCCCCAACAATGTCTACGATCTTTTCCGGTCCGAAATATCGGCAAAAAACCAGCTCTTCTTCACTACCATCAGGTCGCTGTTCATAAAACTCCCTTTCTTCTGCTTTGGTCAAAAACTGGTAGCCATATCCCTCCAAGCAGTCTTTTAACAATACAACGATATCTGTATAGTGATCCAGGACATTTTTCCTCAACCCCGGCTCCTGATCATCCAGGAACTCCTGCAGCACTTGCTCGATAGGTATAGAGGCTGCCGTATTGCTGGTCACTTCTTCCTGCTGTAGAGCAGCCCGCCCCAGCCATTCGATTGCTCCGGGCGTGTTCTCCCAGGCTTTCTTGGTTTCAGTTGCATACATTACTGCTTCAGTCTTTTCACCAAAACTATAGTGCTCGGGTAATTGATACGGAATGTACTCCTTTCCTGACAGGTACGGGTAAACATGCCGATTACTCTGGATGGCCCACTCCAACACCTTATCTGCAGTATGATCTTTCTTGCGGAACAGATGAAGCGCCTTGTTGTAGAGCATGAAACAGGTACCTTCCTGCTGGTCATGTTCTTCAAAAAGTTTGTCTAATTCATCTTCCCGGTTTTCTTCCAACAAACGAAAGCCCAGAACATATCGAATACCCTGGTTGTCACCGGGATTTAGCCTGAGCATTTCCCAGTAGATGGTAATGGCCTCATCACGCTGCCCCACTTTCCAGGAACAATCCGCCAACCCATGCAGGGCTCGCATATAGGGTCTACTTTCCAGGAGTCCCCAGAAATGACCGGTATTGTTTTGAAAATACACCTCACCCAGGGCCGCCTTCCCTACCTGAACCGCCCGCCGGTAGAGAAATAATTTCTCCTCGTTATGACGGCTTTGCAGAGCCAGGCAATTCAGGGCATCAGCACAGTATGGGGAAATCTCCAGAGCGCGGTAAGCGAGCCTAAGACCCTTTTCCCCTTGTTCAAACTCCCAGGCTTCATCATTTACCTTTTCTGCCTTGTCCAGTTTCTCCTGGGAAAAGGTGATATCAGCCAATGGTGTGGTAAGAAAGAGAGGCCAGGCAACTGGTTTTCCCGGTATCCTGTTTGGGGAATTATACCTCAACGGCAAGCTGGCTTCCCCGTTCGCCGGAAAAGGAAAAGCGTTGATAAACTCTTCATACCTGGGGATCTTTCTGGGATCTCCCGGACGCAGGTAGAGGTTCCATTTCTCAGATTTGTTTTCAATGACACTTGAATTCAATATGCGCTGGTATATCTTACCCTTATGGAAACCGATCGAAGCGAGAAAATGAAGAGCCGAGAAGTATAATATGGAAATGCAGATCTCTTCTTCCAGGGCCTTGATGATATGAATCCCCGAAGAAAAGCCGCTGGTGGGGTGAAAAGGTTCTACGCCAAGTTTCTGCAACCCATCGAACAACTCAGGAGTCGCAATACGCTTTGGCACTGAGATTTTCAAAGGCAAACCCCAAAAATGGTCTTCTTCCGTATGTTTGTTCCATCCAAAATACAGAAAGTCAACCAGGGAAAACAGGTTTTTGGTAGTAGCCACATCAAAGATAAAGTTCCCACTGTAGCGGTCAATTAAAATATAGTATACCAGGTGTTCCTTTAAGGATTTCCGGTAATTATCGATCGCCACATCATAGGGCTTTTCCTGGTAAATGAGAATTCCTTTTTTATTGATATACAGATGCCTGGAAACCGATACCAGGAGCTGGTGAGTTTCATTGGAAAAGGTGGTTTCATTCCGGGCCAGTTCTATCCCCCCCTTAACGCACTCAAATGAGCTATTCTACCGAAAAGTAGAGCATTCGCTGCAATAAGTCACCTGCTTTTGTGATTACAAACAGTATTGATAGCGACATTGGATGTTCCTACTGTAAACAGCTGGCCGTAATTGGTCAAGGCCATCTATGAATTTCCACATCGCTTCACCCCTCAGTCCTAGGTTGTTTCCAAGTTGGCTTTTGAAAATAACAATCCTCTCTGTCGAGCAAAAAGTTACGAACGGAGAAGTTTTTTTAAGTTCTCGTCTTTGTCACATTCGGCACTTTTCAAGGACATTACATACGGGTATTCATCAAAAGTGATACGAAGCGTTCCAAAATCTCATCTTTATTTTCGGCTTTTTCTGAACTTTCACCCATACACTCCCGAAAAAATCCTACCACAATAAGTTTTGTCACGCCTTCCAGGGCAGCGTGCACTGCACTCATTTGCACGGCTATTTTTTCACACTCTTCTCCGCTTTCGATGAGATTGCGTACACCGCGTATCTGCCCTTCCAGGCGGGACAAGCGATTCAAGATCTCCTTTTTCTTTTCTCCGGGAATACCCAAGGCTTCTCTCCTTCCTATTCCGGTACATGAACAGGGTCTTTTTTCAATTTTTCCGGGCTTTCCTCTACGTTTCCTTTTTTCTGCATTTTCAGCACACCGGAAGGACAGGATTGCGCACAGGTTCCACATCGGATACACGAAGCATGGTCAAAATCCCTGGTTGAGAATATATCCGGATAGGGCTCAAGATACATTGGGCAAACCTTCGAGCAGCACTTGCAGCGAATACATTTCTCCGGTTGAGCTGTCTTCAGCCTCACATCGGTACACCGGTTGATGTGCATCACCACCCCCAGACGATATAATAGCAGTTGAAAAGTGCCCATGGGACAAACGAAACACCAGGAGCGAGTATTCACGATAAGTGACAAAGCGCTTCCCACCACGGTTACCACGAGGTAATTCAGTACAAAAACAAACCCCAGCCGGTCAAAGAAACCCGTGCTTCCGAAAGTGGGAATAACAGAGGAAAGACGCAGACCCAGCATGACCATAAAAGCGATCAAAAGAAGGACCGCAACCGGCTTGGCACGGAAAAGAGGAGGGAGCGTTGCATTGCGGCTCAAAGGATTCAGTATACCGTCGAACCAACTGCCATGGGGACAAATATTTCCACACCAATACTTCCCGCTGAAAATACTCATCACCATCAAGGTCACCATGATCGGTATCATGATAAGGCCGAGCACGTGAAACCACAGACCCCCCACCGCTACTAATAACACAACAAGCCAGGAATACCTTTTCACCGGATGGGACACTCTTTGAGCTTTTGATTTTACCTTTTTCATGCAAAATACCTCCTGTGGATAAATACCCCAGGGGGTATTTATACCCTATCCCGCGTTTCCCTGTCAAGGAAGAAGAATCTATGACAAATTGGGAATTGGTAAATTAAAATCTGCTTTCTGATACCTTTTTCTTCGCAGGAGGAGCTTCTTGACAGATGATGAATAGATCCAGGTCAGAATAGGAGGTAAAATCGCCACGGGCGAAGGAGCCGAAAACATCCAGGGCAATCAGGTTCTTTCCGAAAGTTTCTCTGACGGTGCGAGTGATCTCTTCAAACAAAGATGTCTTTGGTGTTGGCATAGCTCCATTGCAGCAGAAATTTGTCCCCCCCATTTGCTGGAATCTTCCGCCGGCAATCAATCACTTATATGGGGTGCCATATGCTTTCCCCCTATCATCTAGTACTTACCCAATGACAAGCTTTAAGCCATGGTAGTGGATATATACGAAGATCAGGGTTTGGAACATATCCAAATTATCTTCCATTAATCAGTTGATTTGACGTTACCGAAGAAAACCACTGAAGCAAAAAGACTTATCAGGAAAAACACAGCCCAGAAAGGAGTCAACTCGCCCGCATCGGGCACTCCGGCCTGGGTGGCGAAAAAGCCCATGCCTAACAAGGCCAGCGGGTACAACGTTCCCTTCACCAGCATCATCGCCCCCAGGATATAACCCCATGGCTCGCGTTGCCACAGATAGAGAGCGGCAATTATAAGGCCCGGAACCAACAATGAAAGGTCCAGCGCAAAGACGATCTCGGTGATATGACCCGAGGCGATCAATTACCTGTATTACTTGAACCTCAAGCGAGAGCTTTTTGGGTATGGAGGAAAGGCTTTGTACGTCTGAAAAGATTAAACAATTGGATATTTGTATGGTCCTCAAAGATATTTTAGGAGTGAACATCTCTTGAAAATTCTGTTTGTGATCTTGGGAAAATAATTTTATTGTCCTCTTCCTCACCTATTCCGGACTGATTCGTTTCATGGAAACCCTCCGCCCTAAAAGCACAACCGATATTCAACGCACCCTCTTGCTGAACGAAGCCAGCGGATGGAGGGCAGCGATAATATATTTACTTATATCTTATTATATGCTATTATAAGTAAAATATTTAATTCCCCGGGCTCAATGCCTTTTTCCCCAGCAGAGACTCAACTCTTATTCCCACCCTGGAACCCTATTCCTCAGAGGAGGAAGTACCATGAGAAATCCTAAAGTTCCCCTCTTATTGGTATTGCTGTTGATACTGGTCTATCTGACAGGCTGTGTAAAAGAGTCTCAACCCGACCAAGCGATTATTCAGGTCACTCCCGAGCCTTCGCCCATCCCTCCCCCGGTTCACAACCTGACCCGAAATACCTATCACCTTACCATCCAGTCTGCTATCGATGCCGCTGTCCACGGTGATGAGATCGTCGTCTCCACGGGGCTCTATAATGAAAATATTGATTATTCCGGGAAAAACATTCTCATCCGGAGTTCCGACCCCGAAAGTACTTTCATCGTTACCAAAACTGTCATTGTTGGGGGAAGCCTGGGTCCAGTGGTTAAATTTATCAGCGGAGAAACGAACGATGCAAAATTAATTGGATTTACTATCCGAAATGGAAATCACCTTTGGGGAGGGGGGATTTATGTAAACAACAGTTCCCCTGTCATTGCTGGTAACACTATCACTTCAAACCAAGGTAGAGGCATCGGAATTGTTAACTATAGTTCCCCGATCATCAACCAAAATACCATCAGCTTCAACACAGCATCATTAATTAATGGAGGGGGCATTGGCGTGGAAAATAATAGTTCACCGACCATCACTGAGAACACCATAACGTCCAATTTCTCGGAATTTGAAGGTGGTGGAATATGTGTACATTCAGGTACCGTCATAATCAATGCTAACACAATCAATTCCAATACGGCGGGCTGGCATGGAGGAGGAATTTTCTTGGGAAGTAGCAGCACTGCCTCCATTATCGGCAACACCATACACTTTAATACCTCCCCAAATAGCGGAGGCGGAATCTTTGTTTGCCACACCTCCACCCTTCTCCCTGCCTTCGAACGCCCGCTAGGCTGGGGTACTACCAGGGAAAACATTCCTCCCTCCCTATGGTATGACATGACGATAGCAGGCAATACCTTCTCCGGGAATAGTCACGGAGGTGACCCCAATAATGGAGCCCA
>SKXZ01000215.1 GCA_007128145.1 Candidatus Nitricultor lacus
ATTGACAATACTCTGCTCGAACTTGACGGAACCCCCAACAAAGGAAAGCTCGGTGCAAACGCCATTCTTGGTGTTTCGCTTGCCGTAGCCAAGGCGGCTTCCGAATACTCAGACATGCCTCTTTTTCGATATATCGGTGGGACCGCGGCTAGAGAACTCCCAGTACCCCATATGAACATTCTCAATGGTGGTAAGCATGCTGACAGCGGTGTCGATATACAGGAATTTATGATAGCTCCTTCAGGCGCGAAGTCTTTTTCCCAGGCCTTGCGAATGGGATCTGAGGTTTTCCATCACCTGGCTAAAGTTCTCAAGCGTCGTGGATACTCTGTTTCTGTGGGGGACGAGGGTGGTTTTGCACCCAACCTGCGTTCCACGGAAGAGGCATTGGATGTGATTATTGAAGCCATCGAACTTGCCGGCTATGAAGCCGGGGGAGATATATACCTGGCTTTGGATTCAGCTGCAACTGAGCTTTATAAAGATGAATCTTACTTTTTCGAAAGAGAAGGGACTCGCAGGAACATCGACGAGATGGTAGAATTCTATCAGGAACTGGTAGAGAAATACCCCATTATTTCGCTGGAAGATGCTTTGGCTGAAGAGGACTGGGAAGGATGGAAACGGTTGACGTTTGCCGTAGGCGAAAAGATTCAGTTAGTAGGTGACGACCTTTTTGTGACCAATCAGGAACGCCTGCGCAAGGGGATCGAGGAAGGCTGCTGTAATTCGATCTTGATCAAATTGAACCAGATCGGTTCTCTTACCGAAACGTTAGATACAATTGAAATGGCAAAAAGAGCAGGATATACTTCGGTTATTTCCCATCGTTCCGGAGAAACTGAAGATACCACCATCGCGGATCTCTCTGTTGCCACCAATGCTGGTCAAATAAAGACCGGGTCACTGTGCCGCTCGGAGAGAACGGCCAAGTACAACCAGCTTCTACGTATTGAGGAAGAACTGGGTGATGCCGCTGTATACCGGGGAAAAGAGGTCTTTAAGGTCCAGGGTTATTAATCTGCCCTGGCGGAAGATATTGCCTGCGTGTGTTTTTGCAGCAGTGCTGTTTGCCTGGAGTATAGGCTTCACAGAGAAACTGGTGGAGTATTTTCGTTTGTCTGAAGAGACCTTGATAGTCGAATCTCGAGAGGAAGAATTAAAGGAAGAAATAGCGCAGCTCCGGGAACAGAAAAAATTTCTCCAGGAGGATTGGTATATTGAGAGGCTTGCCAGGGAGAGGCTTAACCTTGTGAAGCCTGGAGAAGTGGTTATCAGGTTTGTAGACCCTGACCAGCCATGAGGTTGGTCAGGGTAGTTTTTCTTCATTTTTTTCAGTATACGGGGAAAAGCCCCGTGAGAAAACGGGAAAGGAGGAGTCAACGCAGGTTCTATGATTGAAGTTGACAGTGTTGTGGAAGGCACCGTGGTTGGGATCACAAAATTCGGGGCTTTTGTTGAACTTGAAGAAGGTAAAAAAGGCCTGGTTCATATATCCGAAATATCGAACCAGTTCGTAAAAGACGTCAATGATTTCCTCAAGCTCAACGACAAAGTAAGAGTAAAAGTTATGAAAATAACCCCAGACGGAAAAATTGACCTCTCTATGAAAAGGGTTAATGAAGACGAGGAGTATCTTGAAAAACTTGCCCGCAGCAAGACCAACCTTGAACAGAAGATGAGCAAGTTTATGAAACAGAGCCAGGAAAAACTCACTGATCTCAAACGTCATCGCGAACAACGCCGCAGGCGTTAAGCCAATACGAGCAGGAGGGGGCATTAGCCCCTCCTCTCTGGTGTTTGAGTATACCTATTGAATAAGCCTTTCCAGTCTTTCTTCTTCGCTCATGACCTTCCCTTCTTGATCCACCACCCGGAGAGCTCCTTCGCGTAACCGGGTAGCAACCCTACCTCTTGCAACCGCATTTCCTGCCAAATGTGGAGCGTCAAGTATACCTTTTTTCACTGCTTTGGTGAGTATAACCGGTGAAGTCCAGGGTTCTTCGCATGAAGAATCAAGCGCAGAAATCGCATCTAAAAGCTGCAGTGCTTCTCTTTTTATTCTTTCTTTGTGTTCCAGGATGAAAGGGTCCTGGTCAATTTGAGGTACATCAAAAAGGAGGTCATTCAGCACGCCTTGAACTATCCGGGCACTTTCGATTACCTCCATTGAACAGGCGATGTGGTCAGCCTCGCAGTACCCGACTACATGGATGATTTCCGGTTTCAAATACAAACCAAGGGCAGTTGAAGCGGCCAGTTGACCTTTTGCGATGTCAAGATCGGAAGAAAAATGTGAAAGACCTGCCCTGATCTGGGTGAAAATGGTGAAACCAGGTTCGGATAAGGTCTCAATAAGTTCTTTTTTGGCCAGCATCTTTGCCAGATCAGCTCTTGCTGAAATACCCGGCGGGGTGTTAAACATATATTGGGCAACGTAATGAGTAGCTCCCAGAACCTTTGCGTTATAGGCTCCAAGAAAAAAGGAAGCCACGGCCACACTATCTGGAGCATCCCGCAAGCTCCACTGGTGAGCTTCGTTGACCTCGAGCGGGATTCCCAATTCAATGTAGGTTTTCATTGCCTCACGGTTTTCCGTTATGGCTTCTTCAAGAGATCTGCGAGAGCGTCCGTCCAGTTCACTGTACCAGAAAAGCGGTACAACTCCCCAGGCAACATTGATAGTTTCTTTGAGAAGGCGTGCCCATTCTTTGAGGCGGTTCGTTCCACTGTAACAACGCAGTAAAGGGTAGTTTCCCCGTCGTGAAGCGGCATAAATACGCATCAGGTCTTCTCGTGTTCGAAGCGGGACACCTCCAGCTCCACTTTCATCGTGTCGCATTTTTTCCGGTTCAAAGAAAAATTCCTGGGCGTTTTGATCCGGTCCCAGAGATATGATGTCGACAGCCTTTTTTTCACTAATCATTTCCACTCCACGGACTGTTTCCTCCACGGAAGGAACACCAAAGTGGTGCCGGAACAGAGGGAAGGGACTTTTGCCAGCGATTCTCTCGGCCAGGGTGGGAGGATATTTTTCTTCTGCTGGAAGGTCTTTTTTTTGCTCGACAAGACTTCCCACTAAGTCATCGAAAGGTTCTCCACCGGTAAAAATAATATCGAAACAACCGATGTTCTCGGCAATGCTTCGCAAGGCTGGCGTACAGCTGAGAATAAGGGTAAATGTCCCCAAAAGGCGGTGTTTCCGCAACGCTTCATTGAGATCGGCGAACAAGTTTTTAGCGGCGTCTTCGCTCAGGCGATATCCCACGATAACCCGGCTGGGACGATGCTTTTCAATTGCTTTGATAATGGTTTCAACCGGCACTGATGGCCCAAGAAAGACAGAGCGATATCCGTGCTGTTCGGCTAAACTCAGGAAGCGGTAGATCCCAACGACATGCACATCATTACCAAGTGACGCTCCGACTATGATTTTGTCGTTCATGCGGTTACCTCCTCTTCCTTTTCCACCACCACGAGTTCACGTATTTCCTTTACGCTGAGGTTAGCCAGTCCCAGTTTTTCCACCGTGCGCCCCTCCCGCCAATAGTCGCGCTCATGTATAATACAGGCAAGACTTATTATGTTATCGGTCACAGGGGTGGGAACACCGAACATTTTTCCAAAAGAGGAGATAGGCACCAAGCTCATAGGAACATCTTCGGTTATATAACGGGTGTATACGGTGGAGGGTGCTCGAATACCGCGATACCCGGGGTTGTTCTGGATCGCCTCGTAAAGATTACGACCATGAGCATCATATGCTGAATATAGCCATTCCCTGGCTGTGATAGCGCGAACTCCCAATGCTTCAGCAACCTGTACCCGCTCTTTGTCGACTTCAGCTAAAATGAGTGAGGTGGCAGGTGTGATGCCGTCGATATAATAGTCGAATTCACCATGGGTGCTTTCGATACGTGCGGCATTCAGGATAGTCAAAGTGGGATGGAATATCGCTCCGATATTGTTGAAACTTGTTTTGAGCACGTTATCTTCGGGAACGAACTGGGGCAACGCTTTACGGAGAGCTTGTACTACTTCTACAGTTTTGTAGGCGGGGATAGCTGCCACCGGGATAGAATTTTTCACCCTGAATATCTTCACTTGCGCAGGACCGGTGACGCGGCTCGCGAATAAAAATGTTTGTGCCTCTGCAATAATGATTTGTGCTTTAACTTCTCTTTCTCTCAAAATTTGACGAACTTCCAGGGCTCCACAGGTTCGGCCGGGGTTAAGGACCACTATTTGTCCATCACTTAAACAGGGTGCAAGTGCTTCGGTCATAGCGGCGTGGCCGGTTGCCGGTACCACTACCATGATAATTTGCACCCCTCGCAAGGCTTCCTCCATATTATCTGTAACGAGGTTCAATTGGGCAAAACCATGAACTTCACCTTCAACCTGGACACCTCCCATGAGCTTTACCGAATTGATACGTTCCAGGGTACGGTTGTACAGGTTCACTTTGAACCCTTTCAGTGCCAGGTAGCCGGCCAGTGCCTGTCCTCCGTGGCCGGCTCCTAAGATGGCATATACGGAGTTGGTAGTCAAGAAAAATCACCCGTCCTTTCCTTTGCGACATCCAGGAGACGTTGGATCATTCCTTTGTAATCAATACCGTTAGCTTCACTCATTTGTGGAAAGGCACTTTGTTTGTAGTACAAAAGAGGAAGAGAATTTATCTCGAAGAAAAAAGGAACATTCTCTTTTTGATCCAATATCAGGTGAAAAGAGGCATAATCACGCATGTTCAATTCATTGAACAAACGAATAGCCATATTTCTGAGCATAGTTTGCTGATCCTCCTGAAGCTGAGCGGGACACGATGCTCCATCCAGATAACTTTGTAGAATTTTCGTTTCCTCATCGTGTTTTACCTCGAGAATGGGAAGAACAGTCAGATTATCACCATTCCCCATGATTCCAATCACCATTTCCCTCCCATTGAGGTATTTTTCCACCAGTACTTTTTCATGGGTTTCGTTGAATATCACATCGAGTTTTTCTGAGAGTTCGTCCAGATTATTGACTATGGAATCCAGTGTAATTGGTGAGAAATGCGTCCGGAAGCGGGGCTTAACGATAAGAGGATAATCAAGGCTCTCGGGGATTTCCACTCCGGGATACCAGAGAAAGGAAGAAGGACAGGGTATGCCGATTCCTCGCAGTGAGAGCTTGATAAGCGAACGATCAAGGCAAAGCGAATGCACGGTTGCGTTGGAGCCGAGATATGGAACGCGAAGTGCATCGAGCAGTGAAGGCAAGAATGCCTGGTCATAAATTTCCGATGCACGAACCGCAAGGTTAAAGACAAGATCAACGTTCTGCTTAGGAAGAGACTCCACAAATTCCTGTAAAGGCTTGTCCATATTCAGTCTTTCCACCGAATACCCTTTTTCACCCAGAGCTTCTTCGATGAGAAGGAGAGTTTTACCTTTCATGTTTTGGCGTGATTGGTAGAAAAGTTCTTCCCGTTCCTCGAAAATATTCTGGCTGTATGCTACCCAGATATTCTGAATAATTGCGACCACCGCCTTTGCAAGGTTTTACCCTTCTTTTCCCTTCATTCCCATCGTCCCCTTTTCCCTGCAAAACACAGAAATAGCATTAGAGGATCAGAGGGGTCCGTGGTGGTAGGGGATAAAAGGAGGGGGGTTACACCGGCCGGACCGGTGAAAGTTATTTTATGACGGTTTCCCAAACACTAGTTCTGCTCATCACAGGACCTCCGTAGGCAGATCATAATTCGTAAACGGAGACCGGGACCGGCTCGCAGTCGGATGAACTATCCGTGTTGATTGCCATCCGTTGCAAGCAACGATTCACTATAGCACAAAAATGTTGTATAAGGCAAGTCCAGTGTTTTTCGACTGTTTTTCGACGAAAGTCTACGAATTGACTTAGTCCATACCTTAGTTTACTATAAGAAAATTTCCAGGGGATGAGTTCGGATGCAAAAAGAGGATGGACAATTTATGGAGCTCGCGCTTGAGGAAGCGGAACTGGCTTTCCGGGAAGATGAAGTACCAGTTGGAGCAGTGGTGGTAATGAGTGGAAAGGTGGTGGGGCGGGGAAGAAACCGGCGGGAGCGCTTGAGGCTCGTAACTTCCCATGCAGAAATCGAAGCCATTCAGAAAGCCAGTCGCACCCTCGGAACATGGCGATTAGAAAACTGTGATATCTACGTTACACTTGAGCCCTGCCCCATGTGCGCAGGAGCTATTATCCAAGCTCGCATCAAGCGCCTCGTTTTCGGTGCCTACGATCCAAAGGGGGGAGCTGCGGGCGGTGTGGTTGATCTGTTAGGCCAGAAACTTTTCAACCACCGGGTAGATGTCATAGGTGGAATCTTGGAGGAAAGGTGTAGCCAAACCTTGAAAAAGTATTTTACAATAAAGAGAAATGCGGAAAAGCGGAGAGGTGGCTGAGTCCGGTTGAAAGCGCTCGACTCGAAATCGAGTGTGCCTCGCGGCACCGTGGGTTCGAATCCCACCCTCTCCGCCAGTTGTGACCAGTACATTCCGTGAATCGTGAGTCGGGAGAAAGAGGAGAGAGCAATTACAACCCTATCAGCTATTTTTAATATATGTCTAATTGTATTTTTATTGCCTCACCAATCTTCAGCATATCTTCCCCGGAAAGTATGCCGGCATGGTTAAAAAGTCTCACCTTGCTCACAGTAGACAGTTGATCGGCCATGGCCTTACTTTCTTTGCCGTCAAAAATGACAATTGCCTCGCTGGGATACAGACGATCTGTCTTGTTTGTTAGAGGAACAACTTGAACTCGATTGAGGAACTTGTTTGATGGGTCATTGCTAACGATTACGGCAGGACGTTTTTTTCGAATTTCTCCGCCGATGGAGGGATCAAAATTAACCCACCAGACCTCACCTCTTTTCATGCGCTATGTCCTTAAAAGTTATTTCTGCCCAATTCAAGGCTTCTTCTTCTCTCTTTTTTTCTTTTGACATTTGGGAGTATGCCAATTCCAGATTTGGGCGAACTACGTGTGGACGGACTAATTCCTCAACAAATTTGCTGATCTTTCGGGGTCCGATGATCTTATGAAGACCTTCATAAACTTCCTCATCTATGGTTATAGTCAGCTTTTTTCGCATTGAAGTCCTCCTTTTTATATACGTGTAGTATACGTGTTGGCGATGGATATGTCAACGAATCACTTTTATCAAGATTTTTACGTGAAGCATCAGTAAACCCAACCAACTCAACAAACTCAAAAAACCAGTTCCTTCCTGAATTGATAAAAATCACGGTAATGAAGGGTACGCAAACCCGTCTCCGCGGCTCCACGCAGGTTTTCTAAAACATCGTCGACAAATAGGAGCTCTGTGGGAGGAACCGGAATTCGCTCACGGCAGGAGAGATAAATCTGCCGTGAGGGCTTGGCGTGACCCACTTCGCAGGAAAAGGTCAATACATCGAAAAGTTTCCACCAATTGTGAAACTTCCGTATATGTTCCAGGGCATCAGGAATAATGTTGGAGATGAGAGCGAGCCATGGCACTTCTCGACGGAGAGAAGGCAGGAAGGAAACCATAGCCGGATCAAGACAGGTCCAACTCGCCACATCGAGCCTCCGTAATTTCTCCAATACGTTTTGTTCAAGGAGAGGAGCATCATATCCCACGACGGATTGCCAGAAAGAAGCGGCGTTAAGAATACCCGCATCATACTCGTCCCGATGACGCCGGTACCGGCATACAAACTCTTTCCGTTCCAGTCTGGTCAAAGCGGCCATTTGCGAGATACACTCTGCATCCTGGGGAGTGCTGATGACGCCGCCGTAATCAAAAATTATTCCCTGCAGTATTTGTCTCATTGTATACCTCTCTGTAAAAACAGTAATGGGTAATGAGCAAGATGATATATGCATCCTTCTTTTCATCATACATTTTTTCTTTTATTCTGTCAGGGGTGGGCAGCATGTCATCTTTCCCTAGCGAGTACGTTATAATGTACACTGCTGGGGAAAACAGCGTTGATTTTGGGAAAAAATACTAATATAATAGAATTACTATATTTTATCCCAATCATTTAATGTGATTGAACGATTGGGAGGAGGAGGAAACGTATGAGGCATGCATCGCTTCTTATGATTGTCTTGACTCTCTTTCTGGTTGTTAGTTTCACTGCGCAGGCGGCCGCCGAAGAAGTTCGCTTTATTACGATTGCTTCCGGGCCGGTGGGGGGTGAGTGGTACATTCTTGGAGGAATCTTGGGGGAACTCATCAGGGAAGCGCTTCCTGAGGTACGGGTTACATCCTCTACCGGTGGTGCGGTTGCAAATCTCACCACGGTAAACCGGGGGAGAGCGGATCTAGGTACCACGCAGGACCAGCTTCTTTACGAAGCACTTCAGGGAGGCGGCCCGTTTGCTGAACTTGAACCCCATGACAATGTGACGGGTCTTACCTATCTTGCTGATATTTACATGAGTGTCTTTTTAGTACGCGAAGAGTTTGAACTTCGCTCCATCGCGGAAATAGCGGAAAGGGAGGTACCTATACGCTTACTTACCGCCCCCCGCGGTTCATCCCCTTCTGTTGCAGCCGAAAGGATGCTTGAAACATATGGTATCACGGTTGAGGATATTCAGGAATACGGTGGTCTGGTGAATTACGTGTCATATTCAGAAGCAGCTTCCCTCATCCGGGACGGTCATGCGGATGCCTATGTCGGACCGATCATGCCGGCCATTGTGGAACTTTCAGTAGCACGGCCCTTGAGGTTGCTGCCGGTGGAAGATTGGGTACTTTCAGAACTCAGCGAGCAATACAAATACGGTATTTCTACGATTCCGGCTGAATTATATCCCTTTGTTGTGGAGGACACTCCGGTTATGACCGAATCACCCATTCTTATAGTGAGAGCGGATCTTCCCGAGGATATCGTTTATGCGATCACGAGAGCCATTCATACACATCCTGAACGGATACGGGAATCTGGACGCACTTATCAGAATTTCACACCGGAGAACGGACCTCGCATTAGCGGTGGGCCAATCCATCCAGGTGCGAAGCGCTATTACCACGAACAGGGATGGCTGGAAGAGTAGCTCCTTCCGCGAGAGAAGCCACTGAGGGGGGAAGCTTTCTTCCCCCCTTTAACAAAGAAGATGGTGTTTTTTTCCGTTGGGCGGTTATTCTGCTAGCGACGGCTTTTTTTCTTTTCCATCTTTACACCGCGGCTTTCGGCACTTTTATATCTCAATTGCAAAGACCACTGCATCTAGCTTTTATGAGCGCCGCCGGGTTTGTATTATATCCTGCCCTTAAAGGAAAAAAACGCGGTTCCTTAGACATAGTCCTGGCTTTAACCGCTGGATGTGTTTTCGGATATTTGGCGAGCCAGTCCGGACCTATCAGTATTCGCGCTACCTTTGTGACACCGCTTTCAACCTTTGACCAGGTAATTGGTACTCTTGCAATTTTTCTGGTTGTAGAAATAGTACGCAGAACGGTTGGTTTTTCCCTCGCTCTGGTATCTGGTGTATTTCTTCTCTTCACCATAGCAGGGCCACACCTTCCAGACCCACTCATGCACCGAGGGTTCAGCTGGCTTGACATCATAGATTATCAGGTTTTTGGTTTAGACGGAATTTTTTCCATACCCCTAGGGATCGCTGCAACATATATCGTTCTCTTTATTTTTCTTGGAACCTTTATGGAAGCCTGTGGGGTAGGCGACCTGATCATGGATCTGGGAAAGGCATTGGTGGGGAAATCCAGGGGCGGTCCAGCAAAGATTGCCTGCTTGTCTTCTGCTTTGGTTGGCTCTATTTCGGGTTCTGCTGCAGCCAACGTTTATGCAACGGGAACCTTCACCATTCCACTTATGAAAAAAATGGGTTACCCGGCACCGCTGGCGGGTGCTATAGAAGCTATCGCATCTACCGGTGGTCAGATTATGCCACCTGTTATGGGGATGGCTGCTTTTCTCATGGCCGAGCTCCTGGGAGTTTCTTACCTGTTGATACTCAAAGCAGCGTTGATACCTGCGCTCCTGTATTATACCTCGTTATATTTCGTGCTTGATTTTGTAGCCGCAAGAACTCAAGTTGCGGGACTTGAAGAAGAGGAAATACCCCCCGGCAGGGCAATTATCCCACGCTTGTATCTTCTCGCTCCCCTGGTGTTGCTTGTTGTGGTCCTTGTAATGGGATATACGCCTTTTCGAGCCGCTTTTTTCGCTCTCATCACCATGATAGGCCTGAGTTTCGTAAGAAAGGAAACCTGGTTTACTCCACTGTCTTTTTTGTATACCCTGGTGACAGCTGCACGGCGCACGGTCATAATAGCTGCAGCTTGCGCCGCGGCTGGCGTGGTTATTGGTGTTATCACTCTCACGGGGATTGGGCTTTCGCTCTCCAGCATGATCATTTCACTCTCAGGGGGATATACGCTCCCTGCTCTTATCCTGATTATGCTCTCTTCCATTCTCCTGGGGATGGGTACTCCAACTACGGTGGCCTACATTATCGTTGTTGCTCTGGGAGTACCAGTAATGCGGCAGTTGGGCTTTGCCACCCTTCCGTCGCATTTATTTGTTTTTTACTTTGCTGTTTTATCCATGATTACTCCACCGGTAGCCATTGCAGCATACGCTGCAGGTGAGATCGCCCGGGTTGATCCCATGCGGACAGGTTTTGTGGCGTTGCGTACGGGGGTAGTTTCATTTCTGATTCCTTATGCCTTTCTTTTCAATTCTGCGCTTTTAGCCGAAGGTCCCTGGTGGTGGGTTATTCTGCGTACTTTCACTTTTGTAGCCGGTATAGCTGCTTTTGTAGGGGGGATAACCGGCTGGTATGGACGCAAGGTTTCTTTAGTGTGGCGTTTTTTCCTGCCGACATCTTTTTTTCTCATCACATATCCCCATACATTATCTGTTTCACTGGGTATTGTGATAAGTCTGGTACCCCTCGTTTTATCATATAAAGGAAAAGATACATATTTTTCCAAGTTATTACACTTATAGAAATGGGAGGAGTGTGAATGATGAAAATAAAAGAAAAAACAAACGTTCTTTTCCCCACCGGGTCATGGGTAGCATTAATTACTCCTTTCACCGCAGAAGGTGAAGTAGATATGAAAGGGTTTGCAACTTTAGTGGATTTCCACGTTGCCAATAACACCGATGGGCTTTTGTTTATGGGGTCAACGGGAGAAACCACTTCACTCTTTCCACAAGAGCGGCGGGAAATTATACGGAGTATGACCAAGTACTGCCGGGAAAAGATTCCCGCCTTTTTTGGAGTGACCTGTCCCACAACGAAAGCGACAACTGAATTAGCCCGTTTTGCTCAGGATGAGGGAGCTCTTGGAATACTGCTGACTGTTCCTCCCTATGTCGCGCCACCGCAGGAAGCAGTGTATGAATATTTCGCGGAAATTGCTCGTTCCGTTTCCCTGTCGGTTGCTCTGTACAATAATCCTGGCCGGGTGTCGGTGAATATCAACCCGGACACCGTAGCACGGTTAGCCGATTTCCCAAATGTTGTGGCTGATAAGGAAGCGACCGCCAGCGTTGAACACCTCACCGAGGTTATGGGGAAAGTCGAGGGAAAGCTTCATCTTCTTTGCTGTGATTACCCGAAATACTCTCTGATACTTCCCACTCTAGCAATGGGTGGTAAAGGAACCGCTAACGTGGCAGGTAATGTTATACCTCGGGAAATGGCTCTCATGTCTTCTCCGTGGGAAAGCTTCGAAGATACAAAGCGTTCTCGTGAATTATATTTCGATTGGCTGCCGCTTCTCAAGATGCTCTATTCGGTATCCAACCCCGTGGTTGTGAAAGCAGCGGTGGAGGTACTTGGCTTTCCTGCCGGTCCCCCCCGGCCTCCGTTGCCGAAACTGAAAGGAGAAAAACTTGAAATTCTTAAAAAAATGCTTGATGATCTCGGTGTGAGCGGTCATTACGGTATAAGAAGAAAGGGAGAGCATAATGGCTGAGTGTGATGTATTGCAGCACAATGAAACAGTCTATATACGAATGGAACCGGGAGAAGAAATGTTTGCCTCTTTGCGGGAGTGTGCGATGAAAGGAGGTTGGCGGGAGCTATGGGTAATAAATGGTGTTGGTTCTGTAAGGGAACTTGTGCTGGTTTACCCGAAAAATGTGGCCCTTCCTCCCAAAATTGAACGGGTACGGATAAAAGGCCCCCTTGAGATTGGATCATTGTCGGGAACTGTACGTGTTGAGGAGAGCGGATATCATGTCCATCTTCATGGTGCTTTTTTCCGGAAGGCGGAAAACGGGTATGGAGGTGCTGTAGGGGAAGAAACCGTGATATTCAAGGGGGCGGAACTTTTCTGTCTCGCCCGTGGCGATTGAGCATTGAGAAAGGAGGTAGAAAACCATGGCAGAACCAAAAGTCTGGTTAACAAAAGAACTGGTTGATTACCAGGAAGGTTCGGTAGTGAGCAGGACGTTGTTGGAAAAATCAACCGGTACCGTAACGGCTTTCGCTTTTGAACAGGATGAGGGATTGAGTGAACACACTGCTCCTTTTGATGCACTCGTGCAGGTAGTGGAGGGAGAAGGTGAGATTATCATATCAGGCAAACCCTATCGTGTGCGGGAAGGGGAGATGCTCTTAATGCCTGCAGGAGAACCACATGAGCTGCGTGCGGTGGAAAGATTCAAGATGCTTCTGACAATGATACGATCCTGATGAGCCTTGGGAGGGTGAAAAATGGAGAAAGAAATCTCCGGAGTACGCATACAGTGTATTAAGGGAGACATTGCCGCTCAGGGTGATATGGATGCGGTGGTCAATGCGGCGAATGCCGAGCTCATGCCGGGAGGAGGGGTGGCGGGAGCCATCCACCGAGCGGCAGGGCCGGGGTTGGCCGAGGAATGCACATCCCTGGCACCCATAAAACCAGGAGAAGCAGTGATAACAGGTGCTCACCATTTGCCCAACCGCTATGTCATTCATTGCCTGGGACCAGTCTATGGAGTAGACAAACCGGAAGAAAAACTTTTAGCGAATTGTTACCGGAATGCTCTCAAAAGATCTGAAGAAAAGGGTATTCGTTCTGTAGCCTTTCCGGCCATATCCACTGGGGCTTTTGGTTATCCCCTCGAAGAGGCGGCGCAGGTTGCATTGCGCACTGTGATGAAAGAGGCCCCTTCGTTACGTTTTGTGAAGATAATCCGGTTTGTTCTTTTCTCCACCCGCGATTATGCCGTTTTCGAAGAGATTCTAGCACAGCTCGCTTCAGGAGAACACGTCTGAAAAACCGTTCAACGGATGGAAAAAGGGGTTCCTGAAAAATGTCTAAGAGAATGAAAGTCTGTTTTGCCTGCTTACTGTTCTCGGTATTACTTTTACCGCTTTGTGCGGAGGTTGTCGCACAGGAAGTGGCCGATGCCATAGTGAAGATCTACTCTGTTTATGATGTGCCTGACTACTATAATCCCTGGAATATGATGGGACCTCGTTCCCGCACTGGTTCCGGAGCGATTATCGAGGGAAACCGGATTCTTACTAACGCTCATGTAGTGAGTGATGTAACGTTTTTACAACTGCGGAGACATGGGGAAACTAAGCGTTTTGTCGCTCATGTTGAAGCAGTTTCGCATCAATCTGACCTTGCACTTTTACGGGTTGAGGATGAAAGCTTTTTTTCCGGGATGACACCACTCGAACTTGGTGAACTTCCATGCACCTACCAGGAGGTCCGGGTATACGGCTTCCCTCTCGGAGGTGACACCCTGAGTATAACGCGGGGGGTGATTTCCCGCATCGAACATCAGCCTTATGTTCACAGCTCAGTGGCATTGCTTGCAGGCCAGATAGATGCTGCCATAAACCCCGGGAACAGCGGGGGTCCGGTCATAGTAGATGGTAAAGTTGTCGGTGTAGTCATGCAAAGCAGGCCCCGCGCGCAAAACATTGGTTACATGGTTCCTACATTGGTAATCCGACATTTTTTTAAAGGATTGGAGGAGGGAAGGTACCGGGGTTTTCCTTCCCTGGGAGTGCTTCTGCAGAACATGGAAAACCAGGATATACGAAGGAAATACCACATGCAAGAAGGACAATCCGGCGTGCTGGTAACCTCAGTGCTCCCCGCCTCATCAGCCAGCGATATCCTGCTGGAAGGCGATGTGGTTTTTTCCATTAATGGGTATGATGTAGCCAATGATGGTACGGTTGAGTTTCGCCCACGGGAACGTACCAGCCTGGCCTATGCTGTTCAAAACAAACAGGTTGGAGAAAGCATAGAGGTCGTTGTTTGGCGAGAAGCAGAAGAGATTGCCCTCTCGATGCCCCTCCGACGAACGGTGGAGGATAATTGGCTTGTACCCATGGAACGTTACGAAACGGATCCCACGTATTATATTTATGGAGGATTGGTTTTCAGCCCTTTGAGCAAGGATCTTCTCTCCATATGGGGTACGGACTGGTATGACCGGGCGCCAAGAGAGCTGGTGGCAATGCTCTCTCATAACTTTCCCGAATCAGACGGTGAACAGGTAGTGGTGATTCTCCGCGTGTTGGCAGCTACAGTGAATGAGGGATATCAACATACAGCTAACTGGGTTATTGAGCGTGTAAATGGCAAGCAAATCTTGAATATGGCAGAATTGGTGAATAGACTTGAGGCAGATGATGGTGAAACCTTTGTTGTCCTTGAAACTTCGCATAACAGCTCGATTGTTCTTGACCGTCAGCGTGTACAGGATTCAACCCTTCAAATTCTGTCCACTTACCGGATAGCGCGCGATAGGTCACTGGATTTAAGGTAGATAAGGCAGTTACCGTTTTTCCTTATTCTGTATGTGTATCAAGTATAACCATGGTAAATACACGTATGGTGGTGAATATGTTACGATTAATATTATCCATATCGCAGAGAAAAATTTTTTAAAGAAAAAATATTACCACAGGAGTGTTAATAAGCTATGGTGATAGTGGTACACGGTGGAATATATAGGGGAAAAATGCCGGATGTGAGAGACGTGTTGGACCAAGCCTGTCAAGCAGGATCAGGAAAAGACTGTGCCAGGGCAGTGGAAAATGCGGTGAAAGTGTTGGAGGATGATCCGCGACTTGACGCCGGCACAGGTTCCTACCCGAATCTTTTGGGAGAAGTAGAAATGTCGGCAAGCATAATGACAAGTGAAGGAAAAAGCGGTGCAGTAGCTGCAATCAAGAATATCAAAAATCCTGTATCGATTGCCAGAGCAGTGATGGACCATACTCCACATCTTCTTTTGGTAGGGGAGGGGGCGGTATATTTTGCTTCTTTCATGGGATTTCCTCCTTATAACCCGGTAGGAGAACTCACTGTTTCGACTCTGAAGCAAAACATCGAGCGTGCTGAAAAAGACCCCTTGCCCATATACACATATTATCTGGAACATGCAAGAAGACGGTTAGAAGGTATGAACCTGGGAACAGTAGGAGCGGTGGCATGGGAAAGAGATAAAGGTGCCGCGGCCACCTCAACCGGGGGTGTGGAAATGCAACTTCCCGGAAGGGTGGGAGATACTCCGCTCATCGGGAGTGGAACATTCGCATGTATGTGGGGTGCGGTTTCTATGACAGGTGATGGCGAAGGGATTGTAAACTTGGGCTTGGCCCGCCGAATAGCCGAGTGGATGAAAGAAGACACTGCCGAAAAAGCCGTAGACAAAGGAATGGTACTGGCATCCCGGGAGAAAGTATGCTGTGGAGCTATAGCCATCGACCGGTTCGGAAGGGTGGGGCACGGGGAAAATGGAGGAACCCTGAGCTGGGCATGGCAGGAAGTATGATATTTAAAAAAAACTTGTATCATCAGCACAACCGTACTGCCGGCACGCAGAGAATTTTTAACAACCAGGCAAAAAGAATTCCATCACCTCTGGATCTCTGCTGCAGTTATTGTGCATTTTGAGAAATCGAGATTTGCACCTGAACTCCCTTTTTGTTATTCTACCTTCTGTGCCTTGAACATCGAACGTAATGTAAAGAAACCATAAGATTCTCAATGCGCATTTCACACCTATCTTAAAGGGAGGTGATACCTATGAGCGTCGAAATTACGGCGAAGGAGTTGGCCAATGCTCTTAAAGAGACATCTGAGTTTTCTGACCTGAGTGCGGCTGAAGCTCGAATTCAGCTTGACCCTACCGCCCAACAATTAATTTCTGAACTCGAGAAAAGCCAAAAGGAAATTCAGAAAGCGCAAAATGATGGACAACCGGTCAGTAACAAAATTCAGGAGATTCAACTCTTGCAGCAAAAAGCCCAGCAGAATGAAACGCTTCAGCAGTTTTTCCGTGCACAACAGGCATTCGGAAAGGTAATGGAAAAAGCCAACAAGGTCATTACCCAAGAGTTGTTCGTCAGATCGTGAAAACAGGGGAAGGGTGCTTGGAAGGCATTCTTCCCCTTCACCATATCTCTTCTCTCTAAATCACCCATTTCTTTTTCTTCAATAAACCGTGGCTTTCACGGAGTCATACTCTGTGCAAAAACTTCCTGTTCACCTCCTTGTTCCTCAGGTCTTTCACGGCCAACTGAGGAGAAAAGCCTTTGCAGGTTATGTGTGAATAGACGTCATATTTCTGTGGGTTCTATCCAACATAGTTTCTACTAATTATACATTTATTATAGAGTATATATATGTATTCCAATGATAATAGTAACAACTATATATAATATAGCATTATTAAGCGTATATTTGTTAGATAGAAAAAAAATGTTAGCTAGATTGCATTGACTATCGTTTTAAAAAATTGTATAAAAATAATACCTTATTAAAGGGGAGGGTTTATAATGAAAAAAGCTCCAATGCTGCTTTTTGTTATACTCTTTATTTGTATCAGCATTACTGCATGGGCAGAAGAACCCATCAAAATCGGGGTGGTTATGAACCTGACAGGTCCATGGGCTAGTATCGATGGCCCTGCAACCCGGGGGATTCAGCTTGCAGCAGAACAGGTCAACGAAGAGGGTGGAATTCTGGGAAGACCGATAGAGCTGGTTGTTGTCGATACCAAGGCGGATCAGGCTGAGGTGGTAGCAGCGACAATCAGGTTGATCGAGAGTGAGAATGTTGTCGCTCTTATTGGGTATTGCGATACTCACTGGGTGAATATTGCCGCTCCTTTAGCCCGTGAATATGATATCCCATTCATCACTCCCGGAGCCACTCATCCCCGCATGCCCGAACGCAATAGTGCCTGGCTCATTTCTTTCGGTGATAATGCGCAAGCTGCAGTTGTGGCAGAATATGCCGTGCATGATTTAGGCCTTACCCGTGGGGTAATCTGGATTGACACAGCATGTGACTTTTGTGTAGCGGTATCCGCCTACTTTGCCGATGTTTTGGAAAACCTTGGGGGTGAAGTAGTGTACGAGGATTATTTCGAAACCACCTGGACAGATTTTTCTGGAATGGTTGCCCGTCTCAAAGGATTCCAAGATCAGGGTCAGGTGGATTTTGTTTACCCCAGCGCCATCCCCGGTAATGCTGGTTTGATTGTGAGGCAACTACGGGAGGGAGGGGTAACCATTCCCATTTTCAGTGCAGACGGTCTGGACACACCGCTTCTGGTGGAAGTAGGTGGAGAACATGCCGAAGGTGTGGTATTTGCTTCACACATATCCCTGGAAGACCCTGACCCGAAAATACAACAATGGGTTGCAGATTATGAAGAGATGTTTGGATTCCCGCCTGAAACTTCCTTTGCTTCAGTTGGCACCGATTCAATTCTTGTATTGAAAGAAGCTATAGAAACCATTGGTGAAGTAGATCCGGCCCGGATCCCGGAGGGGCTGGGCATGATTGATGGTTTTGAAGGTATATCGGGTGTTTACTCATATACCGATGGAACCCAGGTTCCGACAAAAACCGTCTCTGTAATCGAGGTGCAGGATGGAATCTTTGTAACGTTGAGACAGGTGTATCCCGATCCGGAAACTCTGCCTGATCCAACAGTTGCAAACTGAATAATAGATATGCAATCACTGCAAGCAGCGGGGTGGATTGGAGAAATCCATCCTGCTGCGTACCCCCTTTTGCTTTCCGTATCACGTCTACAGTGACAACATTTTTCAAGGCTGAGACATATTTGAATAGCGGCAATATATTGTTGTATAGGGGCAAACAATGAATGAAATTGTTCTGAAAGTAGAGCATCTCTGGAAAAGTTTTGGAGGTTTAACCGCGGTTTGCGACTACCGGCTGGACTTACCGAAAGGCAAGATATTTGGTCTCATAGGACCCAATGGAGCGGGAAAGACAACGATATTCAACTTAATTAGCGGGGTATTGCGCGCTGATCGAGGACGAATCATGTTTCACGGTCAAGATATCACTTACGCACGTCCGGACCAGATTGCTTCTCTTGGTCTTACCCGCACTTTTCAAAACTTGCGTCTTTTTTCCTCTCTTACTGTTGAAATGAACTTGAAAGCCGCTGCCCATCTTCATGTAGACTATGATGTACCTTCCTGTCTTTTGTGTCTTCCATCTTTTTTTCGGAAAGAAGCGGCAGTAGAACGTATGGCCGAAGAAATTCTCACAGTATTCGAAATGCGACAATTTAAGAATGAAAGAGCGTCAAGCCTTCCTTATGGTTTACAACGGAAACTGGACATTGCACGCTCTTTAATGACCAAGCCTTCGTTGTTGCTTCTTGATGAACCTTCCTCAGGAATGAACACCGCCGAGGCTGAAGAATTGGCTCGGTTGGTTGCGCAGATCACAGATATATTTACCCTGACTATGGTGATAGTCGAACATCGTATGCCCTTTGTCATGGGTCTGGCTGAAATCATTCAGGTGATTGACTATGGATCAATCCTTGCTGAGGGGAGTCCTGAAGACATCAGGGAAGATCCCAAAGTTATCGAAGCTTATCTGGGAGCAGGTGAGGTCATTGCTTAGGATTGAAGCAGTCAGCGTTCATTATGGTGTTATTCCTGCTCTGCGAGATGTGACATATCACGTGCACGAGGGAAAAATTGTTACACTTATTGGAGCAAATGGGGCAGGAAA